>CAILTR010000120.1 GCA_903837175.1 uncultured bacterium | reverse complement strand
ATCTTGCATGATTCATAGACATGTTCGAACACCGTTGAGCATGTCTGCTGGTAGCGTTCTGGCGTGCAGGTGCGAAGCTGACCTTGGGCATGGATGGGTCACCTCAGAATTTGGGTCACAGAGAGTGAGTCGATTTAGAGTCAAGGGCACCTATAACTCGTTATAATATATCGTGTTGAAATGATTTGCTTTACATAATCAATATTATAAAACAAAAGTCGATTTCGATCTACGGGACGAGAGGCTGAGTAAAGGCGGTACTTTGATTAAGAAAAAACGATACATTATTTAACACCCTTTGCATAACAAAAAACAAATCGAATTTGGTTACATGAAAAAACTGAATTGGTAAGGAGTGCTCCACAACACTGACATTCGTTTAACAACTCTGGATAAAACCTTTGAGTAACCGATATTCAAAGGTAAAGGTGTCATATAGGGCATCTGTGATCGGAAAACAAGAATAGGCCAAGAACGGAAAATTGGAATCACCCAAGTTTAGCGTAATAAACACCCATAGCTCGTAGTTTGAAGGGGCCAACTAATGAATCCAAGGGGTTACGAGCTTTCAGTATGTCAAAACAAGACAGAATAATACTGTTTTTATAAAACAATACCATATTAGTCGCCCACAAAGCAGTTCGGACAGCATTCTCGCAATTTCCACAATACACGCACCTATCATCTGATAAAGTATTTTCGTATCTTACCACCATTAAAGCGTTGCTGAATAATTCGAGCATCACGAAAACCCATGATGGAAGTGAAGTGAATACAGTGTAGTTATAGAGGCGACATTTTTGAATAATAAGGCATCTTTTTGGCCCTCCAGTGGTGTGTTATTTTGTTGTTTTATTCCTTCTTTCCCGAAGCAAAGCATCGGGGAGGTTATCCCATAGAGATTCACGGACTAAACGACCAAGGCAATAACAGAAGGTCTGTACAGCAAAAATCAAGATAGTTTCACAACTTTTTGAATAATGGAGTATATATGAAAGTTTTGCTTTTAAACCCGAGGAGTGAAAGAGTAAAAATACTTCGTACTGAATATATGCCGCCATTGGGCTTAATGGCTATAGGTGCACATCTTAAACATAAATGTCCAGATGTTTATGTTGAAATAGTTAATGCAGAGTTGATTCCTGAAATAGAAACAATTGAACTGATTGAGCGAAGCAATCCCGATATATTGGGTATTACGACAACCGTAGGGTGTTATAGATCTGCATTGGAGATTGCCAAGATAATAAAAATATTTAATAATAACATTATTATAGTATTAGGTGGCCCGTATGCTTCCGTAATGTGGAAAGAATGTCTCGATAACCGTTCATATATTGACTATTGTGTTATTGGTGATGGTCAATATCCTATGGAACAATTATGTCAAAAGGTTTCGCCTAATGAAATAAAAGGTATTGCAAGTAGAGACCTTCAAGGAACTCCATCTATTAACGAGCCAGTTATTATTGAACTAGATAACTATCCTGATCCTGATTGGTCTTTGATTGACTCACAGGCTTACCAAGAGGGCTATAATAAAGTATATGGTAATTCAGATGCTATTTATGCAACTATATCTTCGCAAAGTGGTTGCAAATGGAGAATTTCGACTGGCATGGGATGTATATTTTGTGGGCTTGTTCGTCCAAGTTATCGCACACGTTCACCTGAAAGAGTGTGGACTGAAATAAAGAATTTAAATGATACTTATGGGTGTAATCATTTTTGGGAAGTATCCGACACAATATGCTCCAGTAAAGAATGGTTACAAGAATTTCACCGTTTACGCCCAATAAATAATGACTTTTATTTTAGAGGATATGCAAGAGCCTCAGAAATTACTGAAATAATGGCTAATTATCTTAAAGAGGTCGGATATAATGAAATTTTTATTGGTATAGAAAGTGGAGATAATAATATTCTTCGTAATACAAATAAAGGATCCTCTGATATAGTTAATTTAAGAGCCACAAAAATACTACATAATGCAGGGATTAAAACTTTTGCTAGTCTTGTTCTTGGATTACCAGGTGAAAGTATTAAATCTCTCGAAACAACTTATAGACATGTTATCAATTTGTTTGAGAATGGACTAAATACACTTTCCGTTTGTATATTTGCTCCTTATCCGGGCTCTAGAGCATTCGATATGATTAAAAATAGACCAGAATTAAGCGACAAATACTATAATCAAGACACTTTTGATTGGCCTAACTTCTCAAAAGAATGGGTTCAATATTTTTGTGAGTGTAGCTTTCAAGATATCGTAAATATTAGTGATAAATTTAATGAGTTACCGAATAGTTTTTATGAAGATAATTTTTCATATATCGATAAAGTTTATAACATATAAAACGATAAAATAATAACAATGAAAGATAATCCTTTATTAACAGATATACCTTTAGACTTTCGGATAAAAGATGGATCAATCACGGCCGAAATATTATATCAAAGGTCTTTAAGTGTTTGGAATCAAGGGGCTAATACTAAGCCGATTCAAATTGAAGGAGAATATGGGTGTCCTATATGTTATTCAAAAATGGATAAACATAATAGATTAGTAGTCGAGAATGGTTATGTGGTATGTGATTATTGTGTTTATTATGTTGAAAATTATCTTCGCATATATTGATGCTTTGACGACTATGTTAAATACGTTAATTTATAGAGAATTATATTTTTATAACACTTTTTAAGTAGATGCTTATCGTTGTAATATAGCTATTTTTTTAAAAATCATATTATGATTTATTGCAATACACATGCAATCATGATTCAATATCCCCAAAATAAGGTTATTTGAATAATTATAACTGTTGACTATTTAGTATTAATGACTGATTCATCTAATATCGCTAAAATACTTGCTAAGAAGCATCCTGTTTTTGTAATACACACGCCTACAGTTGAATTTAACGAAAAATATGTATCGATTCAACATAAGTTCACTGCGACTGGTAGTTTAATATATTTGCCATCAACAAAAATATTTGGTGATTCAAGCGGAAAAGAAAACATAATTAAGCGCTTATCTATTATTCTCACTCTTGTCGAAGCCCTAAGTTATTGGAAAGCAAGTTATTCTCCAAAAATTGTAATTGAACCGAAGACTTCTGAATCATCCATTAGGTGGCTTGAAGATTTACTTCTTAATGGAATGATGGAATATAAATATATAAATAATCTTTCAGCTCAATTCATTCCCGAAATTCAATGGGAAGAGGATAACAAGATAATTGGACTCTCAAAATCAAAAGATTCAACACCACTTGTATTAGTAAGTGGAGGAAAAGACTCCACAATTACCCTATCTATTCTTTCGAAACACGAAAGGCTTAAGGCATTTGTTTTAAATTGTTTGCCGTCAGCTGAGCGAGTTCTTAAGGCATTTCCTGAACACGAAGTAGTAAGAGGTGTACGAAATATTGATCCTGTTCTTTTTGAATTAAACAAAAAAGGCTATCTAAATGGGCACACCCCATTTTCTGCATTACTTTCGGTCATATCAACAATAGCTGCTGTTTTATCTGATTCAACATCGATAATTACATCTAATGAAGCTAGCGCCGAAGTATCTTTCGCAAAGTATTGCGGTATTAATGTAAACCATCAGTATTCGAAGAGTTCCCAATATGAAAATAAATTCAATAATTTGATCAATAATACTTTTTTTGGCTTACCTCCGTTATTTAGTTTTCTTCGACCGCTTTCAGAACCACAAATCTGTCTATTACTATCAAATAAAAAAGAGCTTATTTCTCTAATTTCTAGTTGTAATAAAAATCAATTGAGTGGCTCATGGTGTGGCAAATGCCCAAAGTGTATTTCAACTTGGATACTATTACGTCCTTATATAGATGAAAATGAACTTATTAAACTATTTGGCAGCAATGCCCTAGAAGAAGGCAAACATCTTTTGCCAGCCTTATTAGGAAAAACAGAATGTCGCCCACTCGAATGTGTTGGTACCCCTGAAGAACTTGATGCTTCTCTCCGTTTTGTTGCAGGTAACAGTGAGCCTCTAAATAGTCTACTTTCAAGGTTTCCTCCTCATTTGTTACCCAATAAATACGAACACATACTCAAAAAAGCTCTTGAAGAGGTGATTAATGTTTGAAAAAATATTTTCATTCCCATTTATTGCTGTAGTAGGCTTGGGGAAAGAAGGATACTCAACAATTTCTTGGCTCCGCCGCAAAGGATACGGCGGAAAAATAGTTGTTGCTGATTTAATTGAAAAAGATATTCCTGATGGTGTTGATCATGTGTGCTTCGGTGAAAATTATTTGTACGAAGTATCAAAGTATCCAATTATATTTCGTGCTCCAGGAATACCGTTAGGCAAGCTGTTAAAGGCTGGATGTTTAATGAATTCTATTACTAGCCAGACTTCATTTATTCTTAAAAATTGTAGGGTTATAGGAGTTACAGGAACTAAAGGAAAAAGTACGACAGCTACTCTAATCACTCATATTTTAAAGAAAGCTAACATACCATGCCATCTTGCAGGCAATATAGGGAATCCATTTTTTGACCTTCCAGATGAAGCTCTTAATGAACTTATTGTAGCGGAATTCTCTTCACATCAACTTTTAGATATTCACGATTCTCCACATATTTCCGTTCTTCTAAATATCGAACCGGAACATCTCGACTATTATGATAGTTTTGATTCATATGTTCAGGCAAAAATGAACATAATATTGTATCAAAGAAAAAACGATATTCTTGTCACTTCACCAGATTATATACACGGACATCAAGCCATCATAAATGCCAGAGGAAAAATAATTACTTTTGGAAAATCAGTTGATAACAATTTTGTTATCAATGGAAACGAAATAGTTTATAAAGATGACGCAATTATTAATACTTCATTTTTGAGAGGACCTCATAATGTTGACAATGTAGCGGCAGCTATAGCTGCTTGTTCGTCCGTGGGTATTGCAGCCAAGAATGCTGCAATATTAGCGAAGGACTATATTCATCTACCGTATCGCTTAGAGACAATTTCAATAACTGAAGGGATCGAATTTATAGATGATCCTCTTGCAACGACACCAGAAGCGCTTATTAAGGCCATAGATACTTTTAAAGGAAAAATTGGAGCGTTAATTTGTGGAGGATCTGAGAGGCATCAAGATTATACTAATGCTGTTCATGCTATAATACAAAGTGGAGCAAAGCTTGTTGTGGCCTTTCCAAGCACTGGTGAACGCATTGCATCTCAAATAGATGCATATGCAAAGAATAATGGCCAAATGACTCCAAAGATCATATTCACAACTTCAATGGAAGATGCTGTTTTAGCAGTATATAATATTTGTTCCCCTGGTGATGTATGTCTTCACTCACCTGGGGCGCCGAGTTTCGATAACTTTAAAAACTATCAAGAGAAAAGTCAAGCATATCGAGATGCAATTTCTGCACTTAAGGATAGGCCTTAAATATGGAAATATCTTTTTTATGCTCCAAATTCTAACGTTATCATATTTAGCACAATAAAGCCACCCCATCATTGCTGCCGCAAATTCTATAAATAATTTGCGGCATGAAGCGTATGGGAAGAGGTAATAATTGCATTCTTATCGATCTTGATTGCCTTCAACTATTATTCTATATAGGTAGCTTATCATCGAGTGGCTCAAGGGTGATTTCATATCGGCACAACTAAACGCTGCTCAGATTTCGGCAACTAAATGTTACACATCAATCCCAATATACCGATAATAGCTAGCTCCTGAAATCTTCAGCTTTGCACAGATCTCACCGATACTGATGCTCATGTTCTTGTTTATTTTCTTGGCCATCTGCACTTTCGGATCATCCTTTGAAATTTACGGTCTCCCTCCTTTTCTTCCTCTCGCCCTTGCCGCGGTCAGGCCTGCTTGGGTACGTTACTGAATCAGACGGCGCAAAAATTGATCCAGAGAAGGAGCATTCAAATAAACCGGTAGGATGTGATCACAGCAAACTCGTCT
>CAILTR010000119.1 GCA_903837175.1 uncultured bacterium | reverse complement strand
CTGAAGCATAATGCTGAGTTGTCACCAAATTTCTCAGTAAGTCAAAAGTTGACAGCGACTTATGATGATGGTGCTTATGGTTTCGATAGAGCGCTAATTGGAGCGTATGAGCTTGCTCCAACAGTGAAGCTTTCGGAAAAGGTTTCGCTGAACGGTTCGGTCCTTGCTATCGGACCTTTAACAAAGGTTAACGATGGCAGAAAAACTGAAGTCGTCTACTCACTGGGCCTTTCGACAACATTATAGTGTAAGTAATCTTGCTTATGCTAAACATTTAAGACACCCGCAGTTCAGCAAACTGCTGAGGGTGTCTTTTTTATTTTATTTTTTTGTTTTTTTGCATCAATTCAGAAAATTTTCGTTGACAGTATTTTTTTGTTAACTTATACTGGAAGCAGGGGAAGATAATAGAGAGTCTTATGAAAGAAAAGTTTCGCGAAACAATTTTAAATGAATCACAAAAAAATTATATGCTTGCAAATGCATATAATTATATTTCTTATTTCTTAAAGCGTCATTTTTGGACGTTTTTTTTGTTTTCAATGGAAGGATGATAATAGTGAGTTGAGATCCTTAAATCGGCAATGTTATTTACTTAAATAGCTGTCAAAAAGGATGGGCTTGACATCTTTTTATTTTTATGTATAATGAAAGGTTACCTATAGTTGTTGATTCCTTTGGGTAAATATGTAATAGAACTGAATCAATAAATCAAAAAAAGGAGATGTCCCTTGAAAACTGAAGAGAGTGCAGGGTCGTCTTTGTCTTTGGGATCTAAGGCTGGCGACAATAATAAGAATAAAAAAAATAAATTTGACAGCAGATTTATTTTTGCCTGGATGTTAGCAGTGGGTGGATATTATGCTTTTGATTTTATTTATATGCCATATCTGGCCATTAAGTTTGGTTATTTTATGGTGTTTCCGCTGTTTCTTTCGATTTTCTTGGTATGTTGGATTGGTGTTTATACGTATGATCTGTTAGACAGGGATGCGTATTTTATAGAACACCTTAGTGCTTGGCTAGTTAAGCCAAGTGAAAATCCAACTATCAGTAAAATAAAGGAACTGGTGAACAAGAATCAAAAGAATGTATTTGTAGCTATTTCCATCTGGTACAGTCCTTTGCATGCCTATATTTATTTTAGAGAAAGTGCAAAAGACAAAAAGGTTAAAATGGTTTCCAGCTTGGCTATGGGTTCTTTATATTGTTCCCTGTTTTGGGGAATAATTATTGATCTTATAATGTTGGCTTGGGAAAAAGTTTCTAAATTTATCTAACAACAATTCAAAAATTACAGGAGTAAAAGTGAAAAAAATAATTTTTATCACGGGAGTGACGGGTTTTTTGGGAGGCGAGATGTTAGTAATGCTTTCCAAGATGACTGAAATCGAAAAAATATTTTGCTTGGTGCGTGCTGCAGACTTAGAGGCAGCATGGCTCCGGCTTGATCACGTTTTTGATTTTCATGGTGATTTCTTGGACAGCAAGAAAGTTATTCCTGTGGTTGGGGACATGGTAAGTGATGATTTAGGGGAAGCACTAGTTGCTCACCCTGAGCTGCTGGAGGTTAATACTGTGA
Organism: uncultured bacterium; assembly: GCA_903837175.1. GTDB lineage: Bacteria > Patescibacteriota > Minisyncoccia > Moranbacterales > GWC2-37-73 > CAIPMZ01. Next base: position 921 of record CAILTR010000119.1, on the reverse strand, counting down.
TCCACGCTGCCGCTAACACGTCTTTTTCAAGTCGAGATAATGACTTAGTTGAAAAAGTAAATGTTGGAGGCACTCAGCAAATTCTTGCTTGGGCCAGCAAATTGCCTGGACTGAAGACATTTGTCTATGTCGGGACCGCCTCAATTTGCGGCAAAGACATTCAAGGACGAGTGGTGCATGAAGACGAGTCACCCAACGAAGGCGCTCGTCACTTGGTTAGGTATACCCAAACCAAAATGACGGGTGAGTTAATGGCACGTGAAGCAATTCCAAAGGAAAAGCTTTTGGTGGTACGTCCGTCTGTTATCATGGGTGACAGTAGAGGTATTGTGCCAAGATCCTTTGTGATCATGTGGGCTTTCGCGGCAGGCAAGCTGCTGCGGGTGGTGCCAATGAACGAGGAAGATGAATTGGACATAATCCCAATTGATTTTGCGGCGGAGGCAATAATAAGGTTGACCATGTCTTCACACAGGAGATATGACACATACCATATTTCTGCAGGCGCAAAATCAAAAACTACAATGGCCAGCATCATGAGTGCCATAACTGCAGGCAGTGATGGCTTGCCAGTTAAGTTTCTCCCCTACGAAAGTATTAGTAAGTTGAGATCGTGGGCCAGGGGAAAGCTTGATGAAGAAGATCCCTTTTATCTTGAGAATAGTTTATATTTTAATTATATGGAATATATTCTTGGCAAGAAGGGAAACTTGAGGATGCTATTGGCCGGACTTGATGCCTATTACAAGTTCGGGGAATTGAGCCAGGTTTTTGACAACTCCAGACTGCTTGCAGACACTGGAATTGAGTTGTCACAGCCAGCTCATGTGTACATGGGGAATCCAGGGGTGAGGGAGGTTTTTTCTCAAATAAACATTTTTGCAGAAGCAATCGCACCTTGATCTTGATTCATAGTTCCTT
>CAILTR010000118.1 GCA_903837175.1 uncultured bacterium | reverse complement strand
GTCTGAATATTTCAGGAGTTCTTTGTGAAAATGTTTAATTGAACCCTCACTGAATTTCAAACGCTCCCACGAATCAAAAATATTTTCCAGTAATTCATAATATCCTTTGACTTCTTGCTTATCACGGTCAGCAAATTTTTGAATATTAATTCCTCGCATAACTTTTTCAATATCCTCATCGGAAAGCATCGCGCCTTCAATACGCGTAGATGCACCAGTTGAGGTTATCAAAACGGATCGCTTGAGGCGACCAAGAATTTGCGGATTCAGCTTGGCTCCAGACACCCAACTGCCTTTCAATTCATCAATCTTGGCGATTTTTGAAATTATTTCAGCCGGGATATTTTCGAGTCTTTTTGCGAATTTAGTTGCAACATTATTGTTTTTTTGCTTTATTTCAGCCATAATTTTTGGATATATTAACTACATCCAATTATATCCAATTAACCTATTTTCGTCAAATCAAAGTTTGGTCAAAGATGGCATCTGTCCGCTTAATTACGTCTGGATGCGGGTCAGGGGAATTGATAAACTTAGTCTAGGACCGTCCTCGACTGAGATTTCTTCTAGTGATTTATATTTTTTGGATACTGCAGTGTTCCGTCGCCATCGAAAAATATTATCTTTTTTGTGATCATATTTTTTGATTTAACAAAATTTTTCCATGATAAGTTTGGCTGAGGTCATTTTCCGGCAGTTCATTTTCTATCAACCCCTGAATCATCTCAGCATTCCAGGTAGTTGACCAATTTTGGGACACCCACATCACGCCTTCTTTAATGCCGATCAGATTTAATTTTCGTAGTAATTGTGAATCGGCAAAAATTTCTGGAAATTTTGATTTCAAAATTGGCAGTAAATGATAAAAGTTTTTTCCTTTAAATTTGGGAAAATCTTTTGTGCCTTCGGCAAACTGTTGAGGGTTATCAATAAAACCAAGCAGGGAATTGAGTGCGCGCACCTTTGGCGCTTTAAGTGAAGAATCGAAATCTATCAGCGCTGTGAGCTTCATTCCTTCATGTAAAATGTTACCCATATGTGTGTCTGTGTGGACGAATACTGATTCACAATTGTCGAAAATATGCGCATGTTTTTTGAAATAAGCTTCAATCTCTTTTATATATTCAGGCGTACACAATTTTTCAGCCATAATTTTTGCAACATGCTCATCAAATTCTTTAACTAGAAAGTCTGAATATGTTGCGAAGGATTCCTTACCATTAAGGTTGACCAAGCCAAAATTAGTAAAGCTGATGCTAAAGATTTTTTCTATAACGTCAAGGACTTGTTGAAAAATGATTTCTCTATCTTGCTCGCTCATTCCAAGGATGTCATCCAGGAGCATGTTACCACCTGAACGCTTCATGACCAGGATTTCAAAGGACGTTTTATCAAAATAATCATATGCCAAAACATCCACCACAGGAACTTGTGCGCCAAGCCTATCAGAAACAATTTTGTTTGCCAGATATTCAGGGCGCTCTTTTCTTTGATTGAGTTTTATGGCAAATTCCTTGGTTAAAAATGTTGCGTTGACATTCCCCGCTCCAGCTTCAATAATCTCACTTAAATCAGGCAAGTTCTGAATATTGAGGGTTTTTAAGGCGTCCAAAACTTCCTGGCGTGTAAATTTTGAGACACGCTCTTTGTACTGTTGTGCTATCTCATTTTGATACTCCTCCGAATCAACGTATTTCTGAGTCGTTTTTTGTTTTTCTTGCATATCTTTGCGTTGGAATTAGAATATGAGTCTAGTTTATGACGGTCCTATATGTTGGTTCAGTGTCTCCGACCTGCCTGCCCGCCTTTGTAGGGAATCGAAATGGTTCTGAAATTTGGTTTTGCAAGCAAAAACAGTGCGGTTTCCTCCAACGGTGGACAAGTAAGTCAGAGACTTTGAACCGACAGGAAAAGATATTTTGAATAATATTGCGTATAACGTATCGGCATCATCCGAAGTGCGAAGCATTTGGGTGTAGCGTAGCGAAACCAGATATGCCGTGTTAGACGATGTTGATTTTTAATATGCTAAAGCGTTTCTCACTTTTTCTTTCAACTGTTCATATCTGCCTCTCTTATTTTCATATGATAATAAATAATCACGCGTGGTGGCAAAATCTTTCTTTTTTTCAACACCCTCCGGAATTACGGCACCTTCTGGAAATTGCGCACGTGTTAAATCAACTTCTTTGCCATTTATATAATTGAAAAAATGAGAAACCTTTTGGCTATCTGGCAACACCGCCTCAGCCCAAACAATTTCACCTCCAAAATAATCATTCACAATTAATGCTGTTATGGCACACTGGCCAAAAGATGAATTTGATTCATTCCATTCATCAGGACAATATGAAGTTTCTCTAGACCACGATATTCTCAATGCTTTTTCTAATTCGATCAAATTCATATTTGTAGATTAAGAATCAATTTCGCCTAACGTATCGGCATCATCTGAAGTTTCGACACCTCCTTATTAATATTATAAAAGAGTGTCGAAATTTGGGTCGAGGGAAATTGACTTTCCTTTGAAATATAACTGCGTCAATTTTCCGAGCCAGATATGCCGTGTTCAACGATGTCAATTTTTTATCTCGTTGTTAATATCATTATACTCTAATTTTACATCTAAGAAAATTTGATTTTTGTTTTGAAAAATTCCAGAGGGGTTAGGGGTGAATGGAATTTTTCAAAACTCCTTTATAATTTCTCTTAATAAATTGGAATGTTATCAAATAAATAGTTGCTACCGCATATGAAATAATAGTTCCCCAATAGATACCTACAATTGGGAATGTTATTGACACTACCAATGCGTAAAATATTGAACAAAAAATACCGACTGGAAAATTTTTAATTATCGTATGAACATGCTCAGTATCATAGGTTAAATGAACAATCAGCATCAGTGGGAATAGGGTTGTTGGAAATGCAGAAAACAAACCTGACCAAGTTGGACCTACAATTTTAGCTATACCAGTAATTAATAACAGCACTGAGGCTCCACAAATTCCTCTTATAAAAACAATTTTATGATTTAATTTCACTTTGTCTTTTATTTTGACATTTTGAATTGATTTGAAAATATAAATAAATGAAAGCGTTGAAATCATCGAGATAAATATTGCCGTAAATTTATTAAGATCAACGAAATGCAATATCCAAATAGATATAAAATATCCAATTGTAGCCACAAGCGAACTTAATAAAACGTTGAATTTTAGTGAAGCCTTGTAATAGCAATAAACAAAAACTTGAGTGGCAACCAATCCAATCATCGTGTATAAAGCACTATGCGATGCAAATTCTGGGCTTATTTCATATCCAAAAAAGAAAAAGGAAATTGCAGTCACGGTCGGAAACCCCACTAGTATGCCAGCAACACGAGGACTCACATGTTCAGCAATAATTGATAAGCCGACTACTGACACAAGACCGACTATGAGTTTTATAAAAAATAATGTTATCATTTTTTTTGCGATTCCAGGAGCAAAAAACATCTTATTACCCCTCTTAAAATAAATAAAAATCAAATTTTCTGTCCCCATTCAAATCACCAAACTCTCAAATTTTCACCAAGATAAAAAATTTATTTCGTTGAACTCGTTTATATGCGAACCTTTTGTTAGTAAATGTGCCAAATGTTGTAGATTATGCGAACTTTTAGTATAATATAATTAAACTAAATTATGAATAAAATATAGCAAATTTTCTATGGATCTGCAAGAGTTATTGCAAAAAATTGCCAGTGAATTGAAATTAAGAAATTACAGCAATAGAACAATTGAAAGCTATGTTGCATGCCTAAGGGAATATTTTAAATATATTAAAATCATAAAACGTGAGCCGGAAATTGACCTAATAAAAAAATATCTTCTAGAAAAATATGACAAAGGGAAGTCTTCACAAACGATAAATGTCCATCTACAAGCCATTAAATATTTTTATAGGGAGATTTTCAAAAACAACACTGAATTAGATATCAGATTTGCCAAGACCGCCAGTAAATTACCAATTGTTCTTTCCAGGGATGAAATTGCCAGAATAATAAATTCAATCACGAACCCAAAGCACAAATTGTTGATTTCGCTTTCATATGGTGCGGGTTTTCGCGTGAGTGAGATAGTAAATTTGAAAATCAAAGACATTAATTTCGATGAGTTAGTCGTTCATATCAAGGGAGCCAAGGGGAACAAAGACAGGATTACAATCTTTTCGGAAAAAATAAAAGATGATTTGTTGTTATTAGTTAAAAATAGGGATATTGGCGCTTATGTTTTTGAGAGTAATCGCGGGGATAAGTTGGATGAGCGCACAGCGCAAAAAGTTTTTGAAAAAGCTTTGAAAAAGGCCGGAATTAAAAAAGAGGCTTCATTTCACTGTCTTCGTCATTCTTTTGCTACCCATTTGCTGGAAAATGGGGTGGATGTTCGCTATGTGCAGGAATTGCTCGGTCATGCTAATATAAGGACAACTCAAATTTACACGAAAGTTACCAACCCCGCCTTGAGAAATATAAAAAGTCCGTTTTGAATTTTAAAAACAATATGGAAAATAAAAAACTAAAAGTGGCCTTGCTTCACGATTTTTTGCTTTATCCGGGCGGGGCAGAGCGGGTTTTGAAGGTGCTTTCTGAGATGTTTCCGGAGGCACCGATTTATACGCTTCTTTATAATGAGGAGAAAATGGTGGGGATGTTTGCGGGCAAGGACATTCGGCCGTCGTATTTGCAAAAATTTCCGAAATTTCTCAAAAAGCACCATCAGTGGCTAATCCCATTTTTCCCCGTGGTGCCGGAAACGTTTGATTTGCGCGAATATGACTTGGTGATTTCTTCTTCTGGGGCCTGGATGAAGGGGATTGTGACGAAAATGAGCACCACGCACATTGCGTATCTGCATAGCCCGATGCGTTTTGTTTGGGATATGAATGACCGCTATGTTCGCGAAATTAAACAAAAAAGATTATCTTTTTTAGCCAGGTTCTTTTTTAGTTATCTGCGAATTTGGGACCGCCTAGCGGGGGATCGCCCTGACTATCTGATTGCTAATTCAGGCTATACCCAGAAAAGAATTGAGAAATATTATAGGAGGGAAGCAGTTGTGATATATCCACCTACAGACAATAACCAAAATACAATAAACAAAAACCAAGAAAAAACAGAAGGGGATGTGTCTTTGCGAGGATGTAATCATCCGAAGCAATCCAGAATTTTGCCAGGCAAATCTTTTTCCACTCCG
>CAILTR010000117.1 GCA_903837175.1 uncultured bacterium | reverse complement strand
TGGCAATTGCCGTGGCAACCTTGGTGGCTTTTGAATTGGGTGGGAAAAGCATCACGGGGATGTTAATCATTAATATTATTTCTCAAACAGCTGCGATTGTTGTTGGCGGCTTTTTTCTGTTGGGAAAGAAAGGAACAAACGTATGAAAATTCTTTGGTTTACATGGAAGGACATGAAAAATCCCTATGCTGGTGGAGCAGAAGTTGTCAATGAACAATTGGCAAAAAGATTGGTGGCTGATGGGCATGAAGTTACTTTCTTGGTGCGTAGTTTTCAAGGCGCAGCCAAGGAGGAAATGGTGGATGGATATAAAATCATTCGAGTTGGGGACTATCACATGGTGTATCCCGAGGCGTACAAATATTACAAAAAAAATCTGCAAGGTTGGGCGGATTTGGTGATTGAAGAGGTCAACACGATTCCATTTTTTTGCAATTGGTATGTCAAAGAAAAAAGCATTTTGTTTTTTCATCAGTTGTGTCGAGAAATTTGGTTTTATGAAATGGGCAAGCTGAAAGGTTCAGTTGGCTATGTTTTGGAAACAATCTATTTGTTTCTGTTGGGCGATCGGGAAGTCATCACGGTTTCTGAAAGCACCAAAAAGGATTTGCAAAAATTTGGTTTCAAGAAAGACAAGATTAAAATCATCAGTGAGGGCATCGAAATTCAGCCGTTGGAAAATTTGGAAATTGAAAAATTTGCCAAGCCGACCATGCTGAGTTTGGGAGCGCTGCGACCCATGAAAAGAACGGATGAAATTGTCAAAGCTTTTGAATTGGCCAAGCAGGACTTGCCTGACTTGCAGCTCATTATTGCTGGTTGCACGATGGGTTCATTTGGGGATAAAATTAAAGAAATTGTTGAGAAATCACCCTTCAAAGATTCAATTCAATTGTTGGGAAAAGTCAGCAAGGAAAAAAAGATTGAGCTGATGCAAAAAGCTCACGTGCTTTGTGCAACTTCAGTCAAGGAAGGTTGGGGTTTGGTTGTTACGGAAGCCAATTCGCAAGGCACGCCAGCGATTGTGTATGATGCCGATGGATATCGCGACAGTGTCAAACATGGGGTGACGGGTTTTGTTTGCGAGAAAAACACTCCGCAGTTTTTGGCGAAAAATGTTTTGAAGTTGCTTGGCGAGAATGAATTGCACAGAAAATTAAGGGTTGCAGCACATGAATGGAGCAGGGAGATGACTTTTGACAGAAGTCATGAAGATTTTAAACAAGCTTTGATTACACATTAATTATGGAAAATAAATTAGTTACAATTTCAATCCCGACTTATAATAGCGCTGAATTTTTGGGTAGGTGTTTGGAAGCGGTAAAAAATCAAACCTACCAAGATATTGAAGTAAATATTGTTGATGGAAATTCCAAGGATAATACGCTTGAGATTGCAAGGGCATATGGTGTGAAAAAAATAATGTCTTATCCCGGAGCATTACTCGGTGCAAGATATGAAGGTGTGAAAGTCTCAAATGGTGATTTTGTGTTGCTTCTTGATAGTGATCAAATTCTTGAATCCGATTGCATCGAAAGAGCTGTAACTGTTATGGAAAAAAATGACATGTTGGTTCTTGAGGAAGATGTTTATCGATGCGATAATTTTATCGAAAAATTGTTTCATTATGATAGAGTTTTGATTCACCATGTTAAAGATTTTAATCCAATGACCAGTGTTATGTTACCTCGTTTTTACAAGAAAAATATTTTGTCGCAGGCATTTGAAAACATCCCGAGTGAAATCAGAGAGAGTGTGGGCGGACAAGATCATGCAATAATTTATTTAGAAGCGTGGAATCTTTCTCAGAAAATCAGTCTATTGTCCGATGCCGTTAAGCATATTGAGCCGAATTCATTT
>CAILTR010000116.1 GCA_903837175.1 uncultured bacterium | reverse complement strand
CTGAAGCATAATGCTGAGTTGTCACCAAATTTCTCAGTAAGTCAAAAGTTGACAGCGACTTATGATGATGGTGCTTATGGTTTCGATAGAGCGCTAATTGGAGCGTATGAGCTTGCTCCAACAGTGAAGCTTTCGGAAAAGTTATCACTGAATGGTTCAATTCTCGTTATTGGACCATTGACCAGTGTCAATGACGGCAGAAAAGCTGAAGTTGTGGGTTCGATTGGTATTTCCACAACATTTTAAAAAAACATAGGTAAAACCTGCCCATGTTAAACAGTAAAGACATCCCGTAGTTCAACAAACTATTGCGGATGTCTTTTTTAAAATCAAAAACAATTTAATTTCTTTTGTTTTTCTGCATCAATTCGGGAAATTTTATACTTGGTTGACAGGTGTCTTTTTTTTGTTGATGATGCGGGGTCACTATAAAATTTATTGATAGTGTCAAATGCGGTAATTTTACAATATTTTTTCAAAAACATCACAAACAATTGAATCATGAAAAAGAAATTTTTTCTTTTTTTGGCGATGTTTATCGTTGCCAGTTTTGGTAACTCTGCCGAAGCGGAGGATTTTTCAACGGCAGTGAGTAAGGCCTTGGAAGAAATTCCAGTGGGCGCAGATGTTCCGTTTAACGCAAGCACAATGGCTGGTTTTTCGACCAGAAATCCGGCGGGAATTGCGGCTGTGGAAAAAGACGCATCAAAATTTGGGGTCAATGGAACCTATGGTCACATAGGTTTCAAAAATGGTCTGAATGTCGATCTGTATTCGCCGTCAGTGACTGTCAATTCCTCAGTCGGAGTTTTTCAGTTGACCTTTACCGATGCCAAGTCAAATAATGCAGCTTTGTTGGACGGAACTTCAAACTTCCAATTCAACAAAGTTCAGTCAATTGATTTGCAGTATGGTTTTCCAATTGCTGGAAACTTTTTGGTTGCAGATGATTCTCTGTATTTGGGCTTAAGCGGTTCGCATTCTATGTCAGATGTCACAACAACTCTAGCTGAGGTTGGCAGTTTAAACACTCAGTCGAAGGGGAATGCGGTTGGTATTGGTGCAATGTATCGCATCGGCAAGATTGCAAATTTCGGTGCTTTCTACGAGCGTTCATGGGACGGTGCTGATGATTTCGTTGATGGTTCTTTCGACGCAAATAGCAAGTCGCAATCAAGCAAATTGCGTCTCGGGACAAGCGTGCAAATAACTTCCACGACGTTGCTTGCGGTAGACTACCAGCATCTTTATTTGGCTGGCGGAGAAAATGCTGACCAATATTTTTTTGGCGCTGAGCAATATCTGATCAAGGATGCACTTGCGCTCTATGGTGGATATGCTGACGGTGGAATAGCAGCTGGTTTGGGTTTTTATTCTAGCCACGCAGGTATCAATCTTGCTTATCAGCGTCATTTGTTCCAAAGCCTGGAACAGTATTTCGGAAAAGCTAATATGTTCATGGTCTCGGCCTATTGGACGTTTTAACCAGTTTTTTTTGAATCTTTTAAAAGGCTCCTACATAATGTGTAGGAGCTTGTTTTTTTATAATTTTTCAAGGAATTTAGTTACTTGATCAATTTTAGATGATTTGACGCGTTAGCTTGTCTTTTAGGGGGTTTGTGCTAGAATAGAGTTGAAGTTTAGTTTACCAACACATCTTATTGAGTTAAAAGTATAGGTTTTATCTTCTTTTTAAAAAATGTTTTAATAAAATATTTTTAGTGTCGACTTGACACGAAGCCAAATATCTGCTATATTGGCTTGATATCAATTTTGATGTCAAATCGTTCTTAATATTACGAATAGCATCAAAAAAAAGGGGGAAGTATGGATGGTGTTTCTTTAATAGTTTTGATGATAGCTATTGTAGTTGCTTTTTTGCTTATTGGTTTTAAGAAAACTGTAAAAATATTTATTTCACCTGATGAGGGTGAATCATTAGGAGGAAAAGCAGTTAAAACCGGAGTGGCAGCAATTATTTATTTCTTTTATCATTACGCAATCGCAATGGTTATTGCGGCAAAAGTCGTTCTAATTTTACATTCTTGGGGTTTTTCTCTTTTTGCGATTTTCATTATTATGTGGGCACTTAATGCTTTAAATGGCTTCGTAGTTCTTATTATAAATGATAGAACTAAAAAAGACTTAACGCTTTCAGGCGGCCTGAGAAGACTAGTTGATGAAACAATTGCATTGAGTGAGATTCCTTTTATTGTAAAAACTGTTTTATGGGACGGTCCAGCGGAAGCAACTATTTTTTTACGACCAAGAATGAAAAGTAAAAAAGAAGAGCTTTTTCTGTTTTCTTTTGCTGCTGGGCTGCAAATGATTTTGTGGGTACCGATTTATTTGTACGGTCTACCTGCTTGTTACAGTTTTTTAAAATGACCCCATTGAGGGTTAAAACATAAAAGGAGTGCAAATAAAAATGAAAGCAAGATTAGTAGGCATAAAAGATCCTGGGATATTGGAGATTATCCTTGGTATGGAAAGTATTTTTCCCCAGGAGCTGGGATATGGGGAAGAAGACGTGATAAGAAATCTCAGCAACTCAAGGAACTTCAATATCATCGTTGAGAATGATAATGGAGAGCCTATTGGTTATATCCTCGGCATTCCGCATACTGATGCAGTAATTTCCTTGGGGCATGATGATCCAATAATGGAAAATCATGACGGAAGGAAGATTTACGTTGATCAGCTTGCTGTTGTCGCGGATGAACGGGACAGTGAACATGTGGTCTTTAAGTTTCTTGTGTCCTCACTTGCTAAAGAGGCTAAGAGAGCTGGCTATGAGCGTTGGTCCGCTCATCTTGCCATGGGCTTGCAGTTCATCATTGATGAAATGTATCGAGGTCGCATTATAGCGAGTCGAAGGGTAAGACTTGCTTCATGCGGAAATTTACCCTTCGCTTACAGGGAGGGTGAGATATGAAACCCATTTGAGGTCAGGCGAGTAGCTAACTACTTTCCTGACCTCTTTTTAAATTAGCAAGTTTTTTGGCATAAGTTTTAGTATATAATGGTATAAATATTGATATTTTGCTATAATTATAATACATTTTTTTAATAAATTTAAAAGCAATAAAATGTCTAATATTTGCAATCTAGATTTTTCTCAAAGCCTAAATTCTTATGTGCATGTTCCAATAATGATAGTGCTCTTGCTTTTGGGCTTATTTATTTTTTTGTCCGATAGTAAGTCTGCTGTTAATAGAAACCTCTCTGTGTTTGTTCTGTTTCTAATTTTTTGGGTTTTGAACGACTTTTTACAATGGATGACTTTTAGTGAGAAGAGCATCTTGCTTTTTTCTAGATTGGCTATACTTGGTATCTTGTCTTTAGTGTTTCTTTTATTTTTTGCATATGCTTTTGCTAAAAGAAATTTATCTGATGTAAAAAAGATACTTTTTCTTTTGCCTTTTTCACCAATAATTCTTTTATCTTTCAGTAAATATAATACTTCATTGGACTTTAATAACGGAAATTGTGATATTTCTCTCGGTTGGCTTTATGGCTATTTAACCTTTGTTTTCATTTTATATGTAGGTTTATCGATTAAAGTTTTACTTGATTTTTACAGAAAGAACATTGATGATGAGAAGATAAAAAAACAAGTAAAAATTATTGCGATGGGACTTGTCTGTACCGTTTTTTGGATAATTTCTATTTTGGGTCTATCAAATTCTTTATTTGTAAATAAATATCTTGGAGGGGATTATATTTCATTGCTTATCCCTGTTAGTATGATTATTCTTGTGACTTTTATTACCTATGCTATTGCGAAATATGATTTATTAAATACTAAAGCTATTTTAACCCAGGTTATGGTAATAGCCTTGTTAATTTTGATCGGATCTCAATTCCTTCTTATTCAAAGTAAAATCAGCATTATTTTAACAGGAATAACATTTTTCTTGGCAATTATCTTCGGTTATATTTTGATAAAATTAGTGGAAGAAAAAGATAAGCAAAGAGAAGCGCTGGAAATTGCCAATAGCGAAATCACTGAGCGTAAAGAGCAGTTGCAGAAAATGGCGGACAGTTTAGCTATTGCCAATGACCAGCTGCGAAAACTGGACAACGCTAAGACGGAATTCATTTCGATTGCTTCGCATCAACTCAGAACTCCAATCACCGCCGTTAAGGGTTTTGTTTCGCTAATTTTGGAAGGATCTTACGGTGAGATTGGCGCAGGCGTTCAAGGG
>CAILTR010000115.1 GCA_903837175.1 uncultured bacterium | reverse complement strand
TGGGCATAAAGCAAAAGTATCCCTTGGGCACTTTATCGTAGTATTTCATTAAGATGAGTTTAGGTAATTAACTGTAAATTTTAGCAAATTTCCTTAATTTTGCTAAATCTAGAGTGTTACCTATGTATCTCATCTTCTTCACCCTATTAAAAAACGGCCCTTAAGCAAGGCGCACTCCTTAAAACTTTTGCTTTTCCCAAAGCTCAAAAAGACGTCCCTTGGAGGCGTAGAGCTCTTCGAAACTGCCGGACTCGATGATGCGACCTTTTTCGATGACGACGATTTTGTCCATTTCGCGAATGGTGGTCAGACGATGGGCAATAACCACAGCGGTAACTTTTTTGAGAAATTTGTGAAGCGAGTCTTTGATCTTTTCCTCTGATTCAAGATCTAGATGCGAAGTGGCTTCATCTAAAAAGAGAATTTCGGGTTGTTTGAAAACTGCTCTAGCAATCCCGAGCCGCTGACGTTCGCCACCAGAAAGTTTGACGCCCTTTTCGCCGATAAATGTTTCCAAGCCCAGAGGAAGCTTGCTGACAAAATCACTCACATGAGCAATGTCGAGGGCTTGTTGCAAATCCTGTTGACTGCGTTTTTTCAAACTGGCAATTGTAATATTTTCACGCAGGGTGAAATTAAAGACTTCTGTATCTTGCAATACCACTCCGACTTGTTTAAAATAGGAACGCTTTTTTATTTTTCGCAGCGGTACGCCGTCAAAAAGAATTTCGCCATCATAGCTCTCATTTTCTTTAAGCAAAAGTTTTAGTAAAGTTGACTTCCCTGCCCCAGAAAGCCCGACGATGCCAACCCGCTGCCCGCGTTTAATTTCCAGCGAAATATTTTTCAAAACTTCATTTTCACCATAAGCAAAAGATAAATTTTGAATACTGATTTTTTTCCAGTCCTTTGGCAAATCAACCTTGCCCATTTCAGCATCAATCAAGATTGGTTCATCCAGAGTTCGCTGCATGCGCGCGATGCCGTATTTACAGACAATGAATTCCTGACTGGTTTCTGACAAAGTTTCAGCGGCTGCAACCATAGCATTAAAATAACCATTAAAAAGAACCAACAGTCCAACTTCATATTTTCCATTGGCTATTCCCAGGGCAATTAAAATCACTATTCCAATCCTAAAAAAAGCAACACAAAAGCTAAGTACCAGCGAGCGTGCTAGAAAATGAAAAACTCTCCGCTGAATAAACCCAAAAAGCTCGGTAATTTCCACTCCGATCATTTTGATAATTTTTACTGTCATTGTTAAAACTTTTACGCTTCTGATGTTATTGATAATTTGAAACATCAAGCCCGTCATGTCTTCCTCCATTGCATCAACTTTTTGTGATACAATTTTAGCCTTTTTAAGTAAAAGTAGAGAAATACTCAGAAATGTTATTAAAAAAATAATCATTAAGCCACTAATAAAATGATCCACTCTATTTAAAACAAAAAGCATTCCTGCAAAATTAACAGCAATTTCAATAAAATTATTGAACCACATGCTTACAATTCGATTTAAGCCATCAGCACCTTTTTGAATTCTTTTTAATTTATTACCAGCATTTTCTTTTTCATGCCAAGCAATATCAAGCGAGGATAAATGCTTAATCATTTTAAATTGACTATCAAGATCTATTTTTTCGGCTAAACCATAACCAATATTTTTTGCAAAAAATTTACAGATATATGAAACAAAATATGAAATAAACAAGCCCAATAAGACTAACCAAAAATATCCCAATGTTTGCTCGGGAGTATATTTACTAAAAAAGGTCACCATCAGCGCAAGTCCATAATATGGATATAATCCTGCAATATCGCCCATTAAACGCAATAGCGACCCCCCGAAAAAGCGCCATCGGTATGGCTTTAAAAATTTTCCAAGGTCTTTGATAAGTTTCCAATTGGAATATTTAATTAAATCTTTTTCGGTTTCTGCTTGCATAAAATAATATCATTAAAATGTGCTACTTCTTTTTTTTCTTTTCTACCTTGAAGATCCTTGAAAGATAGAGTGAAATGACCACCACGGCGATTGTCACCACAATTGCATAGAGAAATTTGGCCAGCAGACCGCCGCCTGAGTCAGAGAAAAATCTTTCAATAAAACCTTTGATGGCTTCGTTCCAAGCCAAACCAGCGACGAGTCCGAAGCTGGTGAGGATGTAGCCTAAAGTTTTTTCACGAATTTCTCTTTCAAGTTCCGCACCTTTATCTTTGAGCGTCACAATTTTTTCTTTGATTTGTTGCATAGTGTTTTTATGGAGGCTCGACCTCCATAATGGAGGTCGAGCCTCCATAAAAAATTAACGCTTAAAAAAGTTTATTAGCTGGTCTTTCGAAAGTCATCTTGCGATAGACAGCGCGGGTCGTCTCAACATCCCGCTTACAATATTCCAAAATATCATTAACTTTCCCCTCGGCAAAAAATTGGGCTACTTGCGAGCCATCAATGCCTTCATCCTTCGGCGAAGGTATGCCTAAAGCCAAGGCTAGTTTTTCTAAACCAATCATCCCAGAGCTCCATTTGGTCCATTCGCGCATGGTGTCATAAATCGGGTAGTTTCGATAACGCGCAAAATTAAGTTCGTAAGCAGGTTTCACGTCCAGAACGACCGAGCGTTGATAAATGAAACGCAAATCAAAATCCATCACGTTGTGGCCAATAAATTGCACGCCATAATCTGGCCCGCCATAACCTCCGCGGGAAGGTGAACTAATGGAATCGACAATTTCCCAAAAGCGTTTTAGGGTCTGACGCTCGTCATTTTCATGATATAAATTTTCAGCAGCGCCATCGTCAATCGCAAAACCAATGCACAAAATTCTTCCGAAAGCCCCGTCAAAATTGGTCGCCCCGACAAAAGCTTCAAAAGTTTCGTTCTCACCTTTCTCACTGCCCTGTTTGGCGATTTTTTTTTCGTAGAGTTTTTTCAAAATTTCCAACTTGTCATCCCCCGCTGGCAAAGTTTCGATGTCTAAAAATATTTTTCGCATACCCAGTAGTAGAAATTCGAATGAGCCATGCTCAAACAATTTTTATTTTAAATTAATAATTTAGTATCTTCCAATCTTAACACCCAGTTATTTTAAGATGAACATTTTTCGAATTCTCACTACTGGGCATTTTATTTTTCTCAAATAATTATGTTTATATTATAGCACAAAATAAGAAGTAATTAGCAATCGGTAATCGGTAATCAGTAATCAGTAATCAGTAACTAATGAAATTTTGAAATAAATAGAAATATAATAAAAATGAGGTAGAATTAGGGCTTTGTCTTTGCGAGTTGGTCAGCAGAAGGACAGGCAACTCTAGAGCCCCACCACTTTGTAAAATCCTGGATTGCCACGGATTTTCGAGTACAAAAATCCTCGCAATGACATGATTTTAAAACAAAATCCGCCAACTTGGCGGATTAGTATTTTCCGGTATCTCCCTAAAAGCTAAAAGCTAACGAAGCTTACCCTGTGGCCATATGCCATTCAGGGCTAAAAGCTTTTTATAAAACCCTCAGCTGTTCCACAATCTTTTCATATTCTGGGATTGTTTGAGCCACGAGGCTCCAAAAGCGCTTGGAATGGTTGAATTCCTTAAGATGGCAAAGTTCATGGACGATGATATAGTCAGCGTGGCGTTGAGGCAAAAGTAGGATTTTGTAGTTGAAGTTGAGGTTGCCCTTGGATGAGCAGCTTCCCCAGCGGGTTTTTTGATTGCGAATGGCAACTCCCTTGTATTTAAAGCCGTAGATAGCGTTAAATTTCTCGAGGCGCTTGGCGACCATTTCCCGAGCATGTTCTTTAAGTTTCAGATATTCGACGTGATCATGCCGAGCAAAAAGGCTATTTCGGCCGATTTTTTTCATGGCTTTCATTTTTTCCAAAACCCATTCGGCATTTTTCTTAATAAATTCATCCGCACTCAAAAAGCCCATGCGCCAAGGCAAAGTCACCACACAATTTCCATCGCAATAAATGGCTAATTTAAGCCTTTTAGCGGTACGGTGCTTGCGGACAGTATATTCAATTTTCTCACTGTTGAGCGTGATTTTCTTGACAATTCCCATTTCTTCAATTTTATGGCTTAATATAAACATCTTATTGCTTGATTAATAAGTTATACCTTGCCACTGTCTGATTGTAAAGCACCACGTTATTATTATAAATTTGGACGTCTTTTTTATATTTTTCTAACAAGGTGTTATATTTTTGAACTTTAAGGTTATATTTTTCGAAATTTTGATCGTTTTTAAAATTATCCAAGTCGCTTTTTTGGATTTTTAAATCAGCATTCTCTCCATTGACGACTTTTTTTTGCGCTGTAAGTTGATCTAAGATTGTTTTCGTTTTTATTTTTAACTGCGAGATTTCATTTTCAATTTTCCTCGTTTCAATAATACCACTATATTCCTTGCCACTAGTAGCTTGGTAAATCACGACCTTGCCAAGCTCTTGCAGACTGGCTTGCTGATTTTGTTCGGAGTCAAAGGTACTAAGTTCGGTAACCTCTACCGTCTTTTTACTTTGAGCATCAAACTGAGGAATAATTCCGATTTTATTACCTGTGCTGGTCGTTTCGCCATAGCAATAACCACTACCATAAGTTGAATAGCTTTTTGGACAAGCCACTCCGATAGCCATATGATTTTCTTTTTCGTAAGTAAAAATAGCCGTGCCATAACCTAACTGCCTTAAAATTGAAATTGCCAGTAAGCTCTTATCGCTACAAACTCCTCGTTGCTCGAAAAGAGTTTCATAAGGATAAAGCATTGCTTCACTGCCAGTTTTAGCTAAAATATTTCCAGCCTTTGCATCATCGTAAGTAATAGCTTGGACAAAGGCCAGAGTTAGCTCAACAATTTGATCATCGTTCAGGCTATGTTTTTTCCCGAGTGTTTGCAAGTCACTGGCTAGTTCAGAAATTGTTCGATCATTTTCATTAGAAGCTAAAAACATTCCATAATATTGGTCTTCCCAATTCTCAGGGAGCTGATTATCATAGCTAAAAGTTTTTGGCTGGGCTTGGTAATAAGCATAAATTGATTGATACATCGTCAAGGGCAACTCGTATTTAAAGCCCCTATAGTCCCAAGCAAAGGTTTTCTCAACTGGCTGTTGTAGCATTGGGAATGATCGTGGACTGATTTTCTGAATTTTTTTTTCCAGCGCTGGCGCGAGTTGACTAAAATTATGAATCCCTCTTTTTTCCGCGATATACCAAAGCGCCCCAGCGATTACCGCCAGTTCAATCAGAACTACTGCAAACTTTTTCAGAAAATTTTTCATACCTTAAGGATACTAAATTTAGCTCTAAATAGCAAAACAAAAAATCGACCACTGCGGTCGATTTTTTTATCAATATTTGTCATACTGAATTCATTTCAGCATCTGCTTTCTTAATCTCACAAAACTGTCTGTAACCGAGATCCTGAATCCCTCCAAAGGTGGACAGGCAAGTTCAGGATGACAAGTTGAGCGGCCCTGGGCGGAGTAAGCGATCCAGTCTGACAACTGGCGGATTAGCATCGCCCTGGATTGCCACGGATGATCACATCCTCGCAATGACCTTATTTATTCTAAGATTCCATCTAAGTTAACGTCGTACAGCATTTGCTCAGAAATAGAACGATAATTAATAATTTCATTTTCAGTAAGCCAAAGTTTAATTTCTCTCTCAGCTTCCGCTGGTTTATCCGAGCAATGGATTAAATTTCGCACCGCGCGACTATCTAATCCGGCCAAGTCGTATGAGTCTAAGGTTAAATCTCCGCGGATTGTTCCGATATCAGAAGTAAGTGGTTCAGTTCCGCCGACCAATTTAGTCACAATCCCCACAGCTTGATTGCCTTCAATGACCATGGCCAAGACTGGCCCAGAGGTCATAAAAGTTACTAATTGACCAATAATATCGCGACCGTATTCAATCGCCTCCTTTTCTACTGGCAATTTATTATCCTCGCGACCCTTTACAATTCTCTCACCCTTGGACTGAAACCAAGCTTCGTCCTTATTATAATGTAGCCAGCATTGTTCAGCTTTTGGCACCAACATTTTCATCGCGGTAATTTTCAGGCCAGTTCGCTCAAAACGAGAAATAATTTCGCCGATAAAATTGCGCTGGATTGCATCCGGTTTTAGGATGACAAATGTTCTTTCTTTTTTTGGGTGTGCCATAAGGTTTTAATATTTTTATAATTTAATTAAAATACTTTATTTGTAAAGGTTAGCAGAAAGATTGGGATTAATCAAGGCTTCAAGTAAGTAGTAACCGGTCATCTGTCATCACGAAAGAGTTAGCACTGTGAGTTAATTATTGATTACTGATGACTGGTGACTTTTTTTAATTTAAATTTACAAAGCCTTTAAAACACATTTATTGGTTAATTGAAAACATTCATATACCAGATCCCCGCTTTCATCAGTGCGATGAATGTTGATGCGGTGAGCCGTCAGCCGTTGGAGAGTTTCTGGGTTCGGATGGCCATAAGAATTATTTTTGCCAACGGAAATGATTGCCTCGGTTGGCTTTACCTTATCAAGGAACTCATTGCTAGTAGCATATTTTGAACCGTGATGCGCGACTTTCAGAAATTGCGCGCTGACATCAATATCTCCAGAGAGCAATTCGTTCTCTTGGGTGGTCGGCAAATCTCCTGTCAGCAAAAATTTATTTTCGCCAACTATTAACTTTGCCAAAACGCTATACATATTAGTATCTTTTCCATTGACATCCATCACGGAATCAAAAGGATACAAAATTTGTAAGGTTGCGCCATTGGAAAATTTAAGACTCACATCTTTTTTCGCCTCAACTTTTTCGACTTTATTTTTTGCAATGATTTCTTCCAATTTTTTAAAGGTTTGCGAATCACTTTGCATTTTTGTTTCCAAGACACTTTCAACTTCATAAGTTTGCAGAACCTCAACGAGGCCTCCGATATGATCTTGATCCGGATGAGTCTCGATAATATTTTCAATTTTGCGATCCCAAAAAGGAATGTATTTTCCTAATTTTTCTAAAAGCAATTTTCCATCCTTACCGCCATCAATCAAAACTTGTTGCGAGCCTTGAGAAATTAAAATTGCATCGCCTTGCCCCACGTCTAAAAAAATTACCCTGAGAACTTCATCCCTGCTATGCAAAATAATAACGCTTAAAATTATCGCCAGCGCAAAAATCCCACCCAGGATAGAAAAAAATATTTTACGATTACGCATAAGCCTCTAAAAGAAATTTTAAATTTTTAATTTTGAATAAATTTTTAATGTATTAATTTTTAAAACATTAAATCATTCTGGCTTGATTCGAAATTCAAACTTCATAATTCAAAATTTTCCCGCTTCTTTATCCAAAAAATTATACCTGCCAATACTATGTAATAAACCACAATCCACCAGGAGCTGACTTTTTCGATACTAGCACTGGCCCAGGGAAACTCAGCCAAAAGATGAATTAATTTTAACTCATAAGCTAGCAAAACGAAAGCCAGCCACGCAAAGACCAGTGAAAGTGGCGTCCAAATCAAACCAAACACAATCACCAAAAAAACCAATAGCATCGAAAGCGGAATCACTGGCAAAATAAAAACATTTGCCAGCAGTGAAATCAGCGAGACAAGCTGAAAATTATAGGCGATAATTGGCAAAACAAAAATTTGAGCGCTCAGCGACAACGTAATTGCCTCAGAAATTCCCAGGGCTTTATTTTTTTTCACAAAGCTTTTTTCCCAAAAAGAAGCAGTCAGGACAATCCCCAGGGTTGCTAAAAAAGAAAGCTGAAAGCCCACATCCCACCTAAGCAACAAGGGATTCAGCATTAGCATAATTGCGCCTGCAAAAATAATCGCATTCTCCGAGGACGCCAAACGCCCATTTTTCATCGCCCAAAGTAAAATGCCGCTCATCACCCCAGCTCGCACGGCTGAAGCTGGCAGACCGCTCATAATCACAAACAAAATTATCCCGACAATAGCAAACCAAATCGCTTGCTTGCGCCAAAAGCCTAAGAAAATACCCAGTAAAATTAGATATTCCGCAATGATCGTTACGTTATAACCGGAGACCGCCACGATATGCGTCATCCCAGTGCGCGAAAAATCGGCCTGAATTTCCTTGGAAAGTCCCCCACTGCCTCCCAGTAGCAAACCTTCTGCCAAAGCCCCATAAGGCTGGGGAATAACCTTAGTAATTTTACTTTCAAAAATTGTCCGCATTGCAATTATTTTTCCCAGAAACCAACTGCCGCTGTTTTCTCCAATCTTTCTTGATTTGCCCTTTTCACATTGATAAAGCACGCCTTCCTTTGCCATATACATCCGATAATCAAAACTAGCGTCTTTACCTGCCTCACCGGCAGACAGGTTTTCAATGGCTTTAGCGGGGCAAACTATTTCCAATAAATCGCCGAATTGGTATTCTGGATATTGCGGGACTTGCAGTAAGACAGAAATTTTTTCAGACTGAAGACTAACAATAATATTTTGACCGAAAGTTGAAGGACTTACTTTTTGAACAATTGCATTTTCTTGAAAAACTTTCCCGAGATATTTTAAATTATTAGCTTCTTCAATCCTACTATCAGTGCGCCACAGTCCGAGTACAAAAGCAAGCAACAAAAAAGCGACCAGCGTCGCCATTTTATTTTTATAAAAAACAAATAAAGTTATCAAAGAAAAAATCAAGAGTAAAAAAATTTGCATTTGACTGACTGCAAAAAACGACCGCACAAAAACTGCCCCCACAAAACTTAAAAGCAAAAATAAAAGTATTTTTGATTTTGACATATACTTATTACATCAAGCTATTTGAGGACATCACCTGCTACTGAAATTACACGATAAAAGATTTAGAATTTATCATTTATAATCAATTTATCATCTTGATAGCAAGCTCCAATTATTTCCTTAGGAATTTCATATCTTTTAACTAACTCACAATCTGGAGAATCCTGTATCGAAGCTATCTCTGTCCATACCTTATTTATTTTTTTTGCAATCATTACATTTCCATATCGTCTTCCATGAACTTTAAGCGCGATGAAATTACTAGTTTCGCTTAAAAACTCATTAATGACCATTTCTTTAAAACCAAGATCTTTTAAATATGGATATTTGTTTTTTATAGTTTTTTACATAAATATCATTATCCAAAACACTAAATGAAAAAGTATAATAGAATTCTCCTGGGGTATTTTGAAATAAATTAGCATCTGGATTAGCAGTAAAAACTACTTTCTTCGAATCATTTTCGTAGGCCCCTATGAAGTCATAAAAACCAACAATATCAGTCATATTTCCTATGCCAATAAAACTTTCTTCGCCTATCTTTGATGAATTCCATTCACTCAATCTAAAACCATTTTCATACATAATTCTATCAATAAGCGGTGAAAGAAACAGAGCAGTCTTTTTGAATGCTGAATAATTAGTGTCGGAAGTAGAACTTAAAAGTAAGTTCGTATCTTGAGTTCCAGTAGAATTCATAATGGAAAAACCATCTTCAGTATCCCACCACATGCCACCATCTTTAGTTTCAGTCACCTTAGCGTTATTAACTTTGGCAAAAGCTTGGAATAAATTTTTCACAGAGGCTTGAAAGGTAGCCTCCTGCATTTTTATATCAACAACATTTGGTAAGGTTACATTGCCCTTGCTAGCTTCGGTCACAGGAATTTGTTTCCCCGTGTTAATATTGCTTTTATCAACTGGAACTGGCACCTGTTGCTTAATTTCACTTAAATTAGTTTTCTGCCATGGCATTTCTAAAGCAAGCCTATCCACAAACAAAAACCCACCCCATAAACCACCACCAACAGCTACAACAGACAAAGCAAAAGCAAGTAAGCTTTTTTTAATATTTTCTTTTTTCATTTTTTTATTTTCAAAATTATATCTAAAGCTTACCATATTTCAAGACCCAGTCAACGCATATCAACGCAGAAATCCCTACATCCTTCTTTTCGCTAACAGCTACAATAATTAAAAAGACCACTATAGACGCGACCGCGTGTATAGCAGTCTTTTTATGTTTTTCCATAAGGGGCAATGGTCATAGCAAGAGGCTGTCTTTTTCTGAAGAAAAGAACGAGCTACGAAAACTTTTCTCATTTACTACTTCAATTTAAAATGAATTTTCAGCTCTGCTTCTTCATTGGTAAGTTGCATAAGCTCCCCGCATTTTACAAATTTACGAATTTGATAAAATTCTGCAAGAAAATTTATTTCCTCCAGACATGGGTATGGATGCACGAAAACAGATTTTTGAAGTTCGGAAAATTTTAAGTCTTTGAGTTTTTCACGAAGCACATCGCGCTTGCTTTTCATTTTTTCCGGGATATCAAACATCACAATTCGCCACTTGCCATCCCACTTGGTTGGCTTTTTTATTTTAAGCTGATAAATGTTAAACTCCAAAATTCTCAGCTTTCCTTTTTCGGTCAGCACAATACTTGTCGTACCATTTGAATTTTCGACTCTACTTACCAACCTTTCCCGATAAAATTCGCGGACCGTTCGACGAAGATAATCCTCGTCAATTGATTTCCAAGCCCTGGTTGTTGTTTTCAATACTCGAAAATATTGTCGCGGAGAGCCAGCAAAACCAAGGGCAACGCCAGCACCCAATAATAAAAGAATTTTTTGTTTTATGGGACTTGAAATTTTTCTCTTCATTTTTATTTTTTTCAAAAAGACCGCTATAGACGCGACCGCATCTATAGCGGTCTTTTCTATTTTCCTATTGCTGTGTTTCTTTTTTTTAAAAAAGAATAATTTTCCCTGTTTAATTTTGAGGCTCTAAATTAAAACATTTCAAAAAAATTATACCAAATTAACTTAATCTATACTAGCTTGCTATCCTGGAGCTAAGCGCCGAATCTAAGCTTAGCTCCGTCGTAATATAGTATCAACTTAGTTAACTCGCTATTAGTATAATTTTTAACAATTTTCATAGGCTGGCGATATCCACCATTTTAATTTTGGCAGTCTTGCCACCGACGATATTGATGCTACTTTTTGAAACGCCAAAAAATTTAGCGAGTAGTTTTATGAGCGCTTCATTCGCCTGCCCGTCAACTGGCGGCGCGGTGAGCTTCATATTGTATTCCCCCTCGGAAACTTTCACGACTTCATTTTTCGAAGAGCGTGGGGAAACTTTAATGTAGATACGCATATGAAATAAAATTGAACAATTACGCTTGGACATTTATAATCAATCCATTAGCTACAAAATATAAATGAATTAACTTTTCTTTTAGAAGAAAAGTTACAAAAGAAATCCCGACACGTGCTCGTTGCTGGGGCAAAGACTTCACTCTTCGCTAAAAATTCCCGCTGCACTTTTTCTGCTGAAAAAGCTCGCTAGAAATTTTTTACGCTCATCAATCGTCTTTTGCCTACGCACTTCGCAATGTGCGGAGGATACAAAAATACAAAATTAAGGTGCTTTTACTAATCCAATAAATTAATAATATTTTTTAGCTTATCTATACGCTACTATTATTTAACGCTTCCTGCTTTTGCTTGCGAAGCCGAATCGATTCGACGATACGAAGCTCGAGATTATATAGCATCAAGAAAACCAGGAAGGCATTTGCTAAAATAAAGATATTTCGAAATAGCTCAACTTTGAGGTCGGTACCTAAATAAAGAGCATGCACAAAAACAACACCGTAGAGGACCAAGTTTGTAAAATGCACAAAGCGCCAAACTTTTTGGGAAATTAGTTTCCGACCGTATGAAGTCAGAATCATAATAATCATTAAATAAAAACCAAGAATACCGTAGACTGTAAGTTCCGGCTTATACTGTGAAGCAAAGGGCACAAATAAATCAACCAATTTAAAGCCCAACCACTTATCAAAGATCAATGCAACTGCATGCACAAAAGCAAACAGCAAAGCCTGGAGCGAAAGCCAGCAATGAATTTTCATGGAATAAATTGGCAAAAATATTTTTCGCAGCAGCGGAATTCGTAGAGTTAGCCCCAAGAAAATCGAAAGGTAAAGCAGGAAAAAGGACACTAAGCCACTAGCGCGAGAAATATACCAAGGTACAGGAACTTCTACTACCGTAACTGGTGCCTGTTCAGCGACAGTCTCTTCGGGCTTTGTGCCAGGATATAATTTTGCATCCAGCGGATCGGTTCCAGCTAGAACTTCCACCCCATCACCGTAGCTGTCGCCATCCGTATCCGCTTTATTAGGGTCGGTGCGAAAAACTTGAATTTCACCTTGATCAGTCAAGCCATCTAAATCACTATCAACGGCTACTTGTCCAGCATAGTTAACTTTGAAATTTTCCTGAGCGCCCACAACTTTCCAACTAAAAAAAGTTGAAAAAAATACGAGGAGCAACATTGCAAAAATTTTCTTATTCATTGTTTTGAGGGTTATGTAAATATTTCTTAAATTCGGTTGAAATCCAAGCTCCTCCGCGATAAGCTAAAATAGCGCAAGCAAGCTTTTTTTCTTGGGCTAAACTTTTTGCAACGCTAGCCCCCATCACAAAAAGAGTTTTCGCCCAAACGTCAGCCTTCGCAGCACAGTCCGCCACCACAGTCACCGATTTCAAATCAAAACAATATTGTCCACAATCTTTCGGGTTAACTAAGTGATGAAATCTTTTTCCCGCAATTTCCCATTTTCTTTTTCCAATACCAGAAGTTGCAATGGCTTTTTCCTGCAATTCCAACATCAAGTTTTCATAAGCAATTCCTTCAATATCAATATACCACGGGTTGCCATTTTGATCTTTCCCACTAAAAAACATATCGCCCCCACAATCAACTAAGAAGTTTTTCCAACCGCACGCCTTAAAAAACTGCGTAAGCTGATCAACTGCATAGCCTTTAACAATTCCAGCAAAATCCATTCGCTCCTTGAAAGTAAGTTTAGCCTCTTTGATAATCAAATCTTCGTGCAGTGCTCGCTCAAAATTAATAACTTTTTTCGCTACTGAAATTTTAGCCTCTTTAATTTTTTCAAAATCACAATTATACCCAGTAGCTTCAAGCTCACCAATAATCCGCGGGTCAAAATATCCCGAAGTTTCCTGATTATAACTAAGCGCTAATTTAGCAATTTCAACTAGCTGGGTTGAAGCTGGCCAGGAAACCCCTAATTGAGAATTAATCTTCATTAGCTCACTCTCAGTGTCAAAGCGACTAAAAATTTTTTCAATTTCATCGCACTTTCTTTCAGCTTGCTCAAGATCTTTCTCAGCCTCGACAATTTTATCCTGATCAGCAACTACGATTTGAAAATCAATCTCGGTTCCAAATTTTTTAAATTGTCGCCTGGCCACCCTAGCCATTGATTGTTCATTAATCATAGCGTCATTTTATTGCCTCGTAATTATCTGCCACCCCATTCCCGTTACTATCACCAACAGCTATTTCATAACTATCATCAATCCCATTTCCATTATTATCCGTGACGATAATAAATTCAGGAATAGTTGGATGCGGATCGCTACCATCAGCTAAGCCATCTTTATCAGTGTCAATTAAAATTACATCCTCAATAACAGTTTTGGTTACGATTTGGTCTGGTAATTTAATAATTTGCGTATAGGTCTGCGGTTTCGAAGAACTTGAGCTAGAGGCTGGAGTTGCTGAAACTGCTTCTGCATTTTCATCATCAGACTCACCCCTATTTTTCTCACCCTCTTCATCATCAGCTAAAGCTAGTTTATTACTATCCAAGGAAGTTCCTAGCGAAGGAAAGACCTTTTTTCTAATGACGCTATTGGAAAGCAAAGAGAAACCTAGCAGGAAGAAAATTGCAAAGAAAAGCTTTATTTTTTCTTTATTAGCCATATTTTTTAACTTTTTTTAGTGGTTTTAGCTGGTTTTGAGGTAGTAGTAGAACTTGAACTTGGGGCAGTAGTTGTAACAGTTTTCGTACCTCCTGGAATTACTTGAGTAACTGTTTTAGGTTGTTGGACGGTAATT
The DNA here is from genome assembly GCA_903837175.1 of uncultured bacterium. Lineage (GTDB taxonomy): Bacteria > Patescibacteriota > Minisyncoccia > Moranbacterales > GWC2-37-73 > CAIPMZ01. The sequence goes on along the minus strand of CAILTR010000115.1, from coordinate 19,575 downwards.
TTCCCAGTATTTTTAGCCACATTTTCATTTTTTTGCGTAGCGACCTGATCGATAATTTGTTGCAATTGCGCGGCCTTTTCAGCAATCGGGTCAATCGTTTCAACTGGCGTTTCCACTATTACATTATCAGCAAGCGCCTGCAAAGCATCTTTTTTTTCTTGCTGATTTTTAAAATAAGCCACTCCCCCACCCACTAGCGCGACGTTAATAAAAAGCACCGCCACCTGAACTATAATTTTTTTAAGCTTTTCCCACATAAAACAATGACTTTAAAAAATAATTAGGTTCTCAAATATTAAAATTCAGCCTATTAATATTTTAGCATAAAAAAAGAAGCCTGTAACTTCTGTTTTCTATTACTACTATCTAGTTCTACGCGCCTGAATTATTTTTTTTTCACGATTTCTACTTTTAACTATTTTCCCTAATTCCTACCTTTTTAACATAAACTTTCAGCAGTTGCTTAATTTTCCCTAAATCAAGAGTTTTTCCAGTTGTCTTAGTTTTCAAATTTGAATCTAAAATATGTCTTTCGCGATATTCTTGCAAATAATAAACTTTTGCACCTTCAAGCCACTGGCCAATTTTTTCAAAATCTTTTTCGCCATGGATCCCAGGCACGACAGTAGTGCGAAATTCATAGTCAATTCCACTTTCCATAATCAACTTTACGCTTTGCCTTATTTTTTTAAGCTCGACACCAATTCCAACTGTGCGCACGTATCCAGCTGGACTATTTTTAATATCCATCGCAATAAAATCAACCAGCTTTTCCGCAATAACTTTCTTCAATACCTCCGGCTGGCTACCGTTAGAATCAAGCTTAACTAAAAAACCCATTTGCTTAATTTTCCTAATAAAATCAAGCAAGTCTGGTTGGATAGTTGGTTCGCCACCCGTAATGCAAACGCCTTCCAATTTTCCCTTGCGCCGCGAAAGATGCTGAAAAAATTCTGCTTCTAAATTATTCAAGGGTGGAAACTTTTCTGGCAGTACCAACTCTGGATTATGGCAAAAGCTACAACGAAAATTACAGCCCACCGTAAAAACCGTGGTTGCCAACTTACCGGGATAGTCGATTAGGGTCATTTTTTGGAAACCACCTATTCTCATAAGGTTAAATTTGCGGCAACAAATTATGTTTATTTAAAATTTATCGCCTTAAAAAATAAATACAGCTGCTCAAATTTTAAATTTGAAATTTTAAATTTGAAATGAATTTCCAATGACCAAATTTTGAATTCTTTAAAAAATTAAATATTTAAAAATTTGGATTTGATTTGAAATTTAAAACTTAAAATTTAAAATTTTTGAGTAAATTCAGGGCGACCTGATTTACATCAAGGTCGCCCTGCCATCTTTTTTGTTGGCTTCAAACTGCGACTGCGTCGCGCTCAGGCTCCGCTGAGATTTGAAACAAACAACTTATTTCGCATAACGATCCTGCTAGGTAAACCTGAACTATTTTATTTTCCAGCCCTACGGTCCAGCTGGTCCGAGCCTGTAAAACAAAATAGTTCAGGTTTACACTGCCCTCAAAAATGTATACCTTTATTAGCAGCTAGCGCAAGCTGCTTGGAAAGTTCCATCTACTTGGTAAGTTTTGCGATCATTCCATTCTGCAGCTTTTCCATTGTTCCAACGGCGAACTGGGGTATGAAAACCCACGACACGAGAATAAACGTCACAAGCCTGGAAATTTTGCAAGGCTGGATTTTTATCGAAGCATTCTCGACATTTAAGCGCATCACTACCTTCCAGGGCACCTTCAAAACGCACGAATTCAGTCCCGCAAGTTAAAACGCTTCCGCAGTCATGACAAGTGTGACTCTCCATATTTTTGTTTTTTTGCAAAATGCAGAATTTTAATTATTCTCGCAAGATGCAAATTTTCATTATTAATTTAATTTATTTTAATCGCCTTGCGGCGTTTGATTGAAAACGGACTCGATGTCATGCTGTCCGCCAGCTGGCGGATTCAGCATCTATGTACTTTATTTAGTTCACTGCGCTTACTAGTACGAGGATCCTGAAACCCTCCCAAGGCGGACAGGCAAGTTCAGGATGACAAGTTTTTCACTAAGGATAACAGAAAAAATTTATTTTACTGTTTCAAACTTAGGCGCAACTAATTCTATTTCACACTTCGGACAGATATGCTTTTCACCTGAAATGTAGCCATGCACCGGACATACACTGAAAGTTGGCGTGAAGGTAAAATAGGGTAACTTATAATTGGTTGCAATTTTTCTAACCAATTTTTTTACAGTTTCGATATCACTAATCTTTTCCCCGATAAATCCATGGAGCACGGTTCCGCCTGTATATTTTGATTGCAAATTATCCTGCAAATCTAAAGCTTCGAAGATATCGCTCGTAAAGCCAACGGGTAGATGAGACGAGTTTGTATAATATGGCTCCCCACCTTTTTCTTTTACTGATTGATCATTGGCAAAAATAATTTCGGGATATTTCTTTTGATCCAATTTTGCCAAACGATAGGTCGTGCCTTCGGCTGGCGTAGCTTCCAAATTATATAAACTGCCAGTTTCTTTTTGATATTTAACCATTCGATCTCGCATTTTCTCCAAAACTTCCTCGGCAAATTTATTGCCTTTTTCTGTCGTAATATCAACGCCTAGCAAATTTAGCAGTGCTTCATTCATCCCGATAATTCCAATCGTGGTAAAATGGTTTGACCAATAAGCCCCGCGACGCTTTTTAATATCCTGCAGATAAAAACGAGAATAAGGATAAAGACCGATATCTGTTAGCCGTTCCACGAAAGTCCGCTTAATTTCGAGACTTTCTTTGGCTAAATCCATAAGATGATAAACTTGATCTAGAAATTCTTTCTTAGTTTTCGCTACAAACCCTGCCCTCGGAAGATTAATCGTCACTACCCCGATTGAGCCAGTCATGGGATTAGCTCCAAAAAGTCCACCACCTCGTTTATATAATTCGCGATTATCCAACCGCAAGCGACAACACATTGACCGCGCATCATCTGGACTCATGTCAGAATTTACAAAGTTAGCAAAGTACGGCATCCCATATTTAGCAGTCATTTCCCAAATTGGATTCAGGGCCTTATCTTCCCAATTAAAATCCTTGGTAATGTTATAAGTTGGAATTGGAAAAGTAAAAACTCGATTCTGGGCATCGCCAGCAGTCATTACTTCAGCGTAAGCCTTATTGATCATATTCATCTCTTCCTGAAACTGGCCATAAACTTCTTTTTGCGGTTTTCCGCCGATAATGATTGCTTGCTCTTTATAAATTTTAGGTACTTGTAAATCCAGGGTAATGTTAGAAAAAGGAGTCTGGAAACCAACCCGAGTTGGCACGTTCATATTAAAGACAAATTCCTGCATTGCCTGCTTTACTTCTTTATAACTCAATTTATCGTAGCGGATAAAAGGTGCTAGCAAGGTGTCAAAGTTAGCAAAAGCTTGCGCACCATTAGCCTCGCCTTGCAAAGTATAGATAAAGTTAACTACTTGTCCCAAGGCTGCGCGAAAATGCTTTGGCGGGGCACTAGAAATCTTACCAGGCACTCCCCCAAAACCTTTCACTAATAAATCATGTAGATCCCAACCACAGCAATAAGCGGCAATAAGCTGCAAATCGTGGATATGAATATCTCCGCCCTCATGCGCCTGCCTAATTTCTTTTGGATAAACTTTTTCCATCCAATATTTTCCTGAAACGACTGAGAAAATATGATTATTAAGTCCTTGCAGCGAAAATTCCATATTTGAATTTTCTTTTACGCGCCAATCCGCTCGACTAATATAGCTATCCACTAAATCCACCGCTTCACTAATTGATTCTTTGACGGCGCGAATCTTGCGATGCTGCTCGCGATAAAGAATATACGCTTTAGCTGTTTCTTCATAGTCTAGGACCATCAAGACGCGCTCGATAATATCTTGCAATTCCTCAATCGTGGGGACGAAGCCTTTTTTAAAGTTCTTGTTCAGCAGCTGGACTACTTTATCACTGACCTTCTGAGCTTCTTTCGGGCTACCTTCTCCCGTAGCGGCAAAAGCCTTTGTTGTAGCAATCGCAATCTTTTTCTGGTCAAAGGGAACAACCCGACCACTTCGCTTAATTAATTTAGTAACCAAACTCTTATTTTTTCTCGGCTGAACTTTAGCCACTTTCTTTACAGCCAACACCTTACTAATCTTTTTCACCCCAGCTTTCTTTTGTTTTTTCATATTGTTTTCTCCCCCGAGAATTTAGACCGATTCGAATCTACGAATGAGGTGCGAATCTACGAATTAACTTTATGCTATTTAAATTTTTTCAATTTAGCTTTATTATATTTTTTGGATTTTATTAGACATTAGACATTAAACATTTGACATTTGGAATTTTTAATTCAAGCTCCCTCCATCTTCTCCATTTCTTTCCGAAAACTGTCAGCTGATTTAAAGGACTTATAGACACTGGCAAATCTCAAATAGCCGACGTCATCCATTTCCTTTAATTTTTCTAGAATCAATTTTCCAATTTCTTTGCTAGATATTTCACTCCCTTCCTTGGCTTGAATTTCATATTCGATATCGCCAATCGCTTTATTGATTTTTTCTTCACTGACTGGCCTTTTTTCTAAAGCCTTATGGAAACCGATTTCAATTTTCTTGCGATCATATTCTTGTCGACTGCCATCCCGCTTAATTACGGAAAGGCGCATTATTTCCATCTCCTCATAAGTACTAAAACGAGCTTGGCATTTTTCGCATTCTCGGCGTCTGCGAATTGCTTTCCCATCGTTAGTATCACGCGAGTCGACAACTTTTGTTTCAGTGTTAGTGCAATAGGGACAAAGCATGAGATTACTAAATTTCTAATTTCTAATTTCTAATTTCTAATTAAATCAAAACTCAATAATGACTCAATTTAAATTCAAAATTTTAAATTCAAAATTCCATTTTTAAGGCTTATTTTAAGCTTTACCTTATAACTTTATAAACTTTCAACTTTATGAAATTTTTAAGTTTTTACACTACATCTTGTGTATCATTAGTCCATTATACCACAAGTCAAATATTTGCCAAGTGAGCTCAGTTGAGCCTTTTTTTCCAGTTATCCACAGCGTATATGTAGCTAAACCTTTAGTCATTTAAATATGCAATCATACAATCATTAAACATTTTATTATTTCACTCAAACAAAGGTAAAGAGATATTTAATACCCCCAGAGTAAGTCTGCGCCTACCTGCCTATCGGCAGACAAGCCTGCCTATCGGCAGACAGGCTGGCAGGCAGGCCCTATACCCTTTCGAGCTCACACTGATAAAACTGGCGAGGTGTTAAATCTTTTATTATCGTCGCTCATCCGGAAATTAATTCGCCAGCTGGCAAATTAATTTCCCTCACTTTGCTAGATAATAACTGCAAAATCATCATTTAAGCATCTAAAAGATAACAAAAAAAGCAAGGAGGAAAATCCCCCTTGCTTAGATGTTCGAATGTTTGAATGATTTATGGTCCAATCTCTTTCCAAGTACCCATACTTCTTCCACAATTATCATTACAAACGGTTTTAACGACAGCTCCACAACTAGCCCCATTTGATTCACAAATAGCAGCATCTACGTATTCAGTTGAGTGCTTAGCGGGCGTTACCTTAACACATAAGGGTGTTGAATTTTTCGTATAATTACAAGCTTGATCACTAGCACATTTAAAAATTTCTTGTTTACATGAATAATTTGATTTACCCGGTAAAATATCAACTCCCTGGACTACTACATTAGCTGTTGAATTGCAACTTGCCACCCCTCTGGCATAGGAGAAGATAAGCGTTGTATTATTTAGGGGTATCCCCATTCCAGCTTGTTTAGCTAAAAAATCCAAGGGCAACGAGAAAATCTGGTCGCTCGCCACATGGTCAAAATTCCAAGTAACGTTATTGCCATTTCCAGTAATAACTCCCCCCGTTGCACCAGTTATTTCCACAGCTGAATCGTTGGGCCTACTGAGGGCTACCTGAAGAGTATCCGCCCCAACAGATTGTTCTACGGTTATTATATTTTCAAAAATTGAGGTTAATCTTGCTACATCGCCCACAGAGTAATATTTTCCTTTTTTATTCCCATAGTTTCCCATTGATTTCATTTTAGTGCTATCAATTTTATTACCAATTCCAATAGAATAAACCGTAACATCAGCAGGTATCGTTTGTGTCGTTTCAGTCACCTGGGAGATTAACGGCGCAGTGTTTTCAAGTCCATCCGAGGCTACAATAATAACTCTCCTATGAGCTTGGTCGAGATCGAGTGATTGCATGACTCCACTACCTATTGGGTATCCAGCTCCAGCCGCAGCCAAGCCTCCGCCAATTGAGGTATTCCCAGCGGCGGTAAGATTACTTATCTGGTTGATCACGCCGTCGAAATCACTCGTAAAGCCACTATCAATCGTAACTGTTGTGGCATAGCTTACCAGTGCAACCTGACTTCCAGGGGCTCCTTTTTTTATTTTTTCCACAGCCGCAATTAAGGCCCGCTTAGCTGCTGCTAATTTGATATCTCCCGTTGGAGTTACAGTAGTTGTGGTTTTTCTACGAAAACCAGAGACAGGCGTTGAGACTGCGGCTGCATCCTCCGAACCACCCATTGAGCCAGACCGATCCATTACTAAAACCACGCGCAAAGGCCTTCCTGTGGTGGTGGTGGCACTGTCATTGAATTTAAAGGAAAGGGCTGTCTTTATCGTATCACCTTCCGTGTATACCTTATTGACCTCGGTTATGCTAAAGGTAGCCGCTTGTAATTGAGCAGTGCAAGCCGCTTGTGCATTGCTCGAAAGAGACATTAAGACCAAGATAAAGAAACTAGCTAATATTTTTTTCATTTTTGTATATAATTAAAAGTGGCATCAGGAAAAAACTATAGAGGTTTATTACCAGCTGGCATTGCGGGCATAACGGTAGTAGCGGCTGAAGGAAGGATATTATTATAAAGCTCTATTATTCCAACTGGTTCAACTAAGGTAACACTAGCCCGTTCGCCAACTTTTATTTCAGTAGCGCCAAGCTCTTTACTGCCTTTCTCGTCAAAGCCTCCCTGTTTATTATAAGTACCATCGTATTTCGTAACCTTGCCAGTGATTTTTATTTTTACGACTTTTAATTCGCCATTACTAACGTCTTCATTTTTAATGGAAAAAATATCACCGTCGACAACCATTACCTCTCCGCCAACAGAAACAACCATCGACTGAAGTGCTTTTGTTTCCCCAGTAGACCCACCTTTCAAGGTTGTTGAGTTTTTATTTGAAGAAATATCAACAACTGTCTGCTCTCCATTTTTAAAATGACTGATAAAATAAACTGCAGTTAAAATTAGAATTAAGCATATTGCAATTACATAACCCCATTTTTTAAATTCTTTTTCCATAGCTTTAGCTTTTTTATTTTTATATCAATTTTTTTCAGTGCTTAAAGAAACCAATCTTCCCACAGTCCAACTGGTATGTATATTTTATCTTTATTGAGGTTGTATTTCTGTCCAACCGTTCGCTTGTAGCAAACAACCACGGCAAATTGCATCCGTAGGACAAGAAGTGCCATGAGATTCACAAGCAACCGCACCTAACGTATAATCCTTTTGGTAGCTTCCATCCGCTGCCCTGCATTGCCTAGTCGCACTACAAATCGGATTTAAAGGATATATTTGACCACAAGTGGCAGTAGTACAATTATCCGAGTTTGCTGTGCATTCATAAGTATTATTATCAAAAGTAACCGGCTTGGTACCGATTCCACAATATTTATTACAATTAGTATCATTATACGGCGTACCAAGACAAACTTCATTAGCAGGCATACAGTTCTGAGGGCAAACAAATGGCTTAACTGTAACCGTAGCGCAAGCAGTATTACTATAATACCCTCCCCGGCCATCAGCTCCGGCTCGCCTACAGTTAACTGAATAAGTCGTCGTGGCTGCAGGGGTAGGCAAGGTCACAGCTGATTGACTAGACGCTGAATAGCTCACCGCTGGACAACTACAAATCCCACCAAACCAACCGAAGCCTCCTGTCACACGGGGCGTAGCTCCATTACTGCAAGAATAACTAGAAAAAATAAACTGCCTAACAACAGTACATGCACCTCCAGGCACAGTAATGACAGCTGGGGCTGGCAGATTAGCTGAAACAGTACAACTTCCTCGATCAGCGCCTGAACTCGTCCAGGAAATCACTGGTTGTGTTGTATCTCCTTGTGTAATCGTATCAATTGAAGAACACATACTAACACTCATTAGAGAATTTGCATTACTCCTACTAGCAGGAACACATAAGAAAATAAAAAATAAGCTTCCAATAAATACCCACTTCGCTAAACTCTTTTTTTCATTCCACATACATTTATATTTTTTAAAAGATAGCTAAAGAAACTTTTTTAATTAAATTTATTATAGCACAATAACAGCTAAAAACAAAATGACTGTCAACCCCGTTTTCTTAAATTTACCGCCATTGGGTGAACGCCCGGCTGATTACCTGAATGATATTATCATTCAAAATTATAGTCATCAGAAGACCCAGGATAATCCAAGGTGAGAAAGGTTCATTTTTTTGAATCTTAATAGTGTTGATTTTCTTATAATTAAGCCTCTTTCTTATAAGTGTCATTTGCGCCTCATCTATTCCTTCCGCCCTCATGGGGCCCAACTCCTTTAAAAATTCTTTTGAAAAAAGGTTAACCTCTTTTACTGTTATCAGTGGCAAAGTTCCAATTTTTAGGTTATCCACAGTTTCAACATAGAATTCATTATCCGTAATATATTTTTTTATAATAAGCATCGCCCCCAGCCAAATGCCGATGCCCCACAAAGATGACTTCCATGACCCATAGCCTAAATTAAAAAGGTACGGCACAATAACCAGCATGCCAACTAGCATAAGCACGCTCCTGCCGAAAGCAAGCGGCTTGATTTTTTTAATAAGCGCGATGAAAACGCTAGCTGTAAAAAAAGTTTTGAGCTTTTCGGGAAAATCGAATAAGAATTTTCTTTCTTTATAGATAAAACGAACCAAATAAATTAGTGAACGTAAAAATAAAACGATGTACACACAAATAAAAATATTAGCTAACAGCATTATCGACGGGAAAAATGGCAAGTAACTTTTCCAATAATAATGAAGTGGCAGCAAAAAAGAAAACAAAGCAAATAATTTAGCGTCGCCAGCTGGCCAAAAAGCAGCTAGCCAAAAAAGATATGCCACCGTCAGCGCTAAACAAAAATTTATCAAAACATCTCGCAAATAAATAAGCTGAACAAAGCCAACTAAAAAGCCAACTAAAAACAAACCGCAACCAATAAAAAATCCGGCTAAAATAAATTTATTTTTTATTTTCTTATGCTTAATATCATCTCTAATTATAAAAAAACTAAGAATACTAATAAGCAAAATAAAAAGAATATTTAAAAGTTCACTTTTCATTTTTTATTTTTTTAATAATTTCAGCTTTATCGACAAAGACTGGGCTTAGCTCGATAGTAGAATAATATCTCCCCCAACCATAAAGTCCAGCGCAAATATCATCAAGACTACATTTATCGCAACAACTAGTTTTTTCACTTTTCCATTCATCTTGAGTACTCTTCCCCTTTTTATCTAGAAAGTAAACTGTCCGGGATTCTTCTTTAACAATTTTTCGAGTTTCAGTGCAGGCAAATTCAAACTCAGCCAGGTAGCAGAGCGGTACACGCTCAACTCGAAAAGTTTTCTTCTTCTCGGTTAAGATTTTTAAAGCGCGATGTAATTCTAACTCAAAATCGCGTAGCCGAGGGACGACGTGCTGAGCATTTTCCGAAGCCCGATTCATGAAAGGATCCAAATTATTAAAAACAAAATGCTCAGCAAAGGGATACTCCGTAACTAGCCAAGTCACCGTCTTGGATAAATGATCAGCATTAAGTTTACTAATAGCAATGTTAATATCAACCGTTATACTCTCAAGTTTCCTTAAATTACTAAGTGTCTTTACAATGTTAGTTAGGGAATCTTTATTTCCTGAAATAGTGGCTTGGATATCTGCTCGATATGAATAAATTGAGAGATGTAAATGTTGCAAACCTGCCATTTTTAAAGATTTTGCATATTTAAAATCTGCCATTTTCTGACCATTGGTAATAATTCTAGGAAAAACCCCCTTCTCATCTGCATAAGCAATCAGCTCTAGTAGCTTCTCATAGAGGGTTGGCTCACCGCCAGTAATAATAACGCCCTCTCCGCCTTCACTTTTAATTTCATCAATTTTTTCCTTAGCCTTTTTTAAACTAAGTTTTTTTTCCGTCGGTGGATTTGAGCAAATAATACACTTTTGATTGCACTGCCTTGTTACTTGAATATAACCCAATTTAGCCATAATATTACTCTCTATTAATTATTTTTTTACAACTGGCGTAAACTCATCCCAACCATAGTGGTTAATATAGCTCTCAAATATTCCTCCACACATTTTTTCGTACAAACATTTTTGGCATTTAATACTTTTGAGCCTAGGCAGGCCATCTGCATATTCTTCGCCTTTTATATCATTTCCTGAGACCCACTCCCTTCTAATTCCTATCAGTTCAACCAGCTTCTTCGAGGAACATGCTGGAATATCATTAATAATTACGTACTTTTTATTAGCATCTTCCTTTGAAAAAAATAACTTCGCATTTTTTTCAAAAAGCTGATCTATTTCTTTCGCGACCTCGCTATATTTCGGCATTAGTGCGAAAAAGAATTTTTTCATCCCACCACAATTATAAGGTCTCACCACTCCCAATAAAATCTCGCTGATAGTAAAGTTTCGCATAAGTTTAAGAAAATTCCCAATAAACCTATAATTAACTTTCGTAACCACGTGACTTATAACAATGCGAAATTTAAACTGGTGTCTAAGCTCAGAAAGATTTTTTAAGCCTTGCGTCGTTTCCAGGAAACTATCCTTGCCCCGAGTTAATACTTCATGGATTTCTTTCGTATGGCCATGCAATGAAACAATAAACTCAGTAACGCCACTTTCGATAAGTTTGCGACAAAATTCTTTATCCTTATATTGCCGTCCGTTACTAATAACCGCTATCTCCAAGAAACCTTTTTTCTTTGCGTAAGCAATATATTTTGGCAAATCAGGATTTAAGGTTGGCTCACCCCTGCCGAAGCCAATCTTTTTTACATTCCTGTGCTTATCCATTTCACGATACATGTGGTCAGAAGAAATGAATTTTTTAACTGTATCATAGCGCAGTTTTTTATTTGATTCCATGCAAAAAAAACATGAATTATTGCAAGTAAAGCCCACACTGACATGTAAGGTTTCAATTTTTTCAGTTTTCATTTTGAAGTCTTGGCTTAAGTATCGAAAAACCTTTTTTTCTTACATCCTCTATCCAAACGCCTTGGCACTTACTATCGTATTTGCACTTTTTACAGCGTAAACTTTTTACAAAATATCTATTTTTAATAAAAAAGTCTGTAAATTTTTCCAGCGTAAAATTCTTATCCAGCTTAAAATTAAGGGTTTTTTCATTTTTTACCAACTTTGCTTTTAAGCATACCGGGTTCTCCTTAGAACTTAAAGCTTTTTTTTCTAAAAGTTCCACCAAGTCCTGACAATAATTTTGCATAAAACAATACTGGCAGCGCTCACCCTTGCAAGACAATTGAGCTCCCCGCCCAATAAGGCGTATCAATTCGAATTGCATTCCGCGAACCTCGTCATGGATTTTAATTGGATTTTGAATAAGATCTTCAAAACCTTCCAAATACTGAGCCGGCAATCTGTTTGTCCAAATAAATAAAGCCTTATTTTTAGAAAGTGCAAAAGCCCTACTAAGATCTCTTTGGGCTTTTTCGGGAGAAAAGAAAAGTTTTTTTCGATTTTCCCAGGCGCTACCAAAGGGAATTGGGTAAAGCAAATCAAATTCGCTAACCCCCAGCTGGATAAAAAATTGGAGAGTTTCTTTGAGCTTTTTATAATTTATTTTATTGATAACAATATCCACACTGACGATAAATCCTTGTTTTTGAGCGTTAAGCAATCCTTGCATCGCTTGTCTATAACTGCCTCTGACTCCCGTCAACTCCTCAAAATCTTTTTCGAGGTGACTATGTAGCGAAAGGGTTACCTCATCCAAGCCAGCCTTTTTTAAATCAACTGCAAATTTTTCATAAGCCAACATCCTTCCATTCGTAATTATCTGCACATGCTGGTAGCCTAAGTCCTTAGCTTTGCTAATAATTTTAACTAATTCTGGATGGACAGTTGGATCGCCGCCAGAAATAACAACCCGCTTAATCCCCTCACTAAGACCTCGTTTTAAATCAAGAACAATTTCTGCCATTGAAAAAATTGAGCCATTTTGATTTTCCCGATCAAGACAAAAAAGACAACTATTATTACAAGCACGAGTTATCCGCACCCAGTGCCGTTTTTGTTGAGAGGCAATTTTCTTAAGTAATTCTCTATCTTTAGTCATTTTTCTTTTTTCTGACTACCGGCTTAAATTCATCCCAGCCGAAAGCTTGGGGATATTCTTTCCAGGGCCCCTCGCAAATATTATTGTAGAGACATTGCTCACATTTCGGGCCCTTGGCCTTATCGTCATTAATGCGCATTTTTTTATAATCATCAATTACGCTAATTTGATCGAAAATCTTTATATCTGGCATCACAGTTTCTGAAATACTACTTTCATAGCCCTGCAGAATACAAAACGGCAGTCCTTCTGTCATTACCCTTGTCTTTAGTACCCTACCGATATCAATAGCTTTTTTCAGATAAGGCGCAACCATTTCCACCCTAGCCACAACTGAATCAAAATTATTTCCAGCTGCTCCAACCGCGTGCACAAAAGCAAATTGCATTTGATCAACATTAAGACCAATTAAAACCTTAGCAATTTCTGGCAAGTGCCGATAATTAGATTTCGTAATCACAGTATTAGTGATAACTACCTGTTTCATTTTCTTAAGTGTTTTAATCCCGGCTACAATTTGACGAAAACTTTCCGCTCCAGTTAAATAGTTATGGAGTTCCGCCGTGTGTCCATGTAAAGCCAAGGCAAATTCATTAGCCCCAGCTTTAACTATATCTTTGCAAAACTGCTCGTAAACAAACATTCGACCATTAGATTGAATTTGAATAGTTTTAAAACCAACTTTTTTCGCCATCGCCACTAATTCAATTAAATCCTTTCTAATTGTGGGCTCTCCACCAGTAAAAACGATGGTATCGCAACCCTTTTTAGCCTTTTTAATAATTTCAATCAACTCACTTGTGCTTTTATTGCCAAACTTCTTTTTTTCTGGCCCTTGCACGCAAAAAAGACAATTATTATTACATAGAAATCCAGTTTTAAGATCGGCTTTTTTCATAGGATTTATCAAGATTATGACTTTTTTATTATTCGAATAGCATGCTATATTTTTAGCAATTTTCAGCTCAAAAATAACGTCTTGCCCTGTAATACTTTCATAGTTTGCAATATCACCCCCTTTAAGCAAAAAGGCATCACTGATGGCCTTTACTCAAATTAATTATACACCAAGCATCTCTCACTTTTTTCTGCTTTTTCCATGCTCACCTCTGCCAGCTTTCCACAAAACACGTTTAGTCAGTATCCAATCAGCCTATTTACTTATCCACTAGCATTATCTCATCCAAAGAAATATTTCTTTGGATGAAGGCCTCTCCCAATAAAAAAGTTTTTGTTTCAAAAATTTTCATGCCTCCCCTTTTTAATTTAAGACGCTTTAAAAAAAATGGTGCATCTAAAACAAATGAGTGGTATTCACCGGCATCCCCACAGGGATCCACTTCTTTTATTTTTCCAATTTTTAAAATAAATTCCTCATTGATTTCACGACCCAACCAAATATCGGGAAGCTTTTTCGGATCAACAGAGGTTACTATCGATTTTATTCCAGAATTTACAATACCCTCTAAGACTAAACTAGATTTCTTTTTATAGTTAGGTAAAATAAGCTTAATGCCAACTTCTTTACAAATTTGACGCAATAATAAATCTTGGCAATCCCCCGCGAGAATATAGCCAAAGCAAACACCCTCAATACCAGAATCCTTGAGGTTTAAAATAATTTGTGTTAATTGACTCTTGAAGAGTTCTTGATTTTCGTATTGCCTAGCTACTTCCTTCTGAATTAACGGGATTCCGATCGCTTTGGCTTGCATTGCAACTAATTGCTTGCGATATTGATGGAAACTTACTTCATTTTTATTAACATACAAATTCAGAAAGGTTTTCACATTATAAGATTCGAGCTTATTTAATTCATTATACGCAAAAAACCCATCCTTTCCACCACTGATCACACATGCAATATTCATTTTTTGTTTAATCGCCATAGTATAATTATTGATTTAACGGAAAATTAACATAACTATCCAACAATCTATTGGCGAAGTAGCTGAAACAAATCTTATTTTTAGTTATCCTACTTGCAGAACTTATCATTAATCGTATTAATCAAGCCATCACACATATTCGAAAATTGATTGAGGAAGTAGGCCTGACAAGCTATGTTTTGCTGCGAAGATTCAACATTAGCGCAGGTGGCTATATTATTACTTCTTAATGCTCTTTGATACCAAGTATTATCCCTGCATGATTTCTTATCATCCTCAGAAGCTAGACCAGCGCAAACATTTATATCGTCTTTTATTGTAGCTTGGCAATACAAATCTCCAGCACAAAAATCTTCCTTCTCAAATTTAGCTATAGTATCTGCGTTTCTCTTAAAAAAGCCACACAGATCAGCACTTGAAACATTCCTAAGATTATTTGAAAATTTAATATTAATATCATTTGAGAGATCAGCAGGTGCAGAGTTTTCAGCTGGCGACAGGACAGCTTTTTTCATATTACTAACAGCATTAGAAACTTCAACTGATCCACAATCGCTACTTTTAAAGATAGCACCCCAGGAGCTAAATTCAGTGAAGAAATTCTCAGCAAAAGAGCTTTGTGAAAAGTTATTCTCAGTCCCAATAAAATCTTCTGCTATACTTGCAGTTTTTTCCGTTATAAACATTTTACAAAGCAAATAATCGTTATAATAAGCTACGCTATTTTGATCAGCACCCGACACTCTTGTTACATATATTTTTCCGTCCTCAATAGGTTTTGTATTCTTTATACTCTCCCGACCACAAATAACCTCACTGGTGCCTGGGTTATTGATAACATCATTCTTAATTTCACCTAAAGCTGGCGCCGAAACTGATTGCGTACTATTAGCATTATCTACTGACCCGGCAGTATCCTGCTGCAACTGCCCAATTTGATTATAATACAAAAAAACCAAAACAATCGCACCCGCTAACGAAAGTAACCCCACGCAGAATAAAATTATTTTTATTTTTTTTGACATTTTTTTAGATTTTTATATTATTAATTTTCAACTTTATCATAACATCTCTGCAAATTTCTTGCAAGATTAAGCTTTTTATGGTCAAACACCTTCTGACATCCAGGCGACTATTAAAAGTAACTTTTTATTTATTTTTGAGATTTTTTCTCCATATTTGAGATAAGAAATGCTAAGTCTATAATAATATCCCTAGAGTTTCTACCCAGAAAAGAGATGACCCCTTTCTTTGCAGCTATTCTTTTTTTTTCTCGCAATATCTTTATCGCAATATTAAATTTTTCCTCAATACTAACCCCGAAAACTTTCCTAAACAAATCAACATTTAACTGCCTTGAACTTTCAACAGATGAAAAGATGAATTTTTTCATTTCATATTCTTCATCAATAATCGATGCCTTGTAAATCTTATCTTTAGTATTAAAATCAGCAACTCGTTCATAAATCAAATCAGAAAAAATATTCGAGGTATTCTTTTTCCCAACAATAAAAGTAGAGATATTAATATAACTGTCCATAGCACCTAGCCAGGCCCTAGCGGATAAATCCCTCCTGACCAAAGCAAAATATTTATAATTTAAATTATCCTTATCTGGAACAAGGACATAATTCATTTCCTTAAGTTCATCTAGAAAAGTACTTTTTAAAAATTTAGAAACCATTTTTTCAACCGATACCTGGAAAGTTTCAATACTCATACTGGGATACTTCGATAAATACCGTCTATTTGGCTCATTTAGAATATATACCATAATTTGCGCAGGTTTGAGCTCGCATAACTCTCGGAGTCCATCTTCAAACTGAGCATAGCTTTCCCCCGGAAGTCCAAGGATTAAATCTATATTAATATCATCGAGACCCATTTTTCTTGTCAAGGAAATTATCTCTTTAATAGTCTCGAGCTCGGCATACGGCCGTCCTGCATTTTTCAATGCTTTTTTGGATAAGGATTGAACTCCAAAGCTGATTCTATTAAAACCAAACTCTTTGACTATTTCCAACTTTTTCGAGCTAACTCCAGTTGGATTAAATTCGATCCTTTTTACAGCATCTTTTTTAAATTTAAATTTTAAGAATAATGAAGTTAACACCAATCTTAATTGGTTATGACTTAAAACATCAGGACTTCCGCCATTGAAAGTGAAATAATCTATTTCCCTATTTCTAAAAATAGACGAAAAAAATTCCATTTCTTTCTCCGCATCTAGGATAAAATCTACTACCTCTTTACAATTTTTTATTTTCTCAGACCGTTCTCTACAATAAAGGCATTTCTGCGCGCAGTATGGAAAATAAAAAATAAATTGCAAAATCTTTTCATCATACTTCCCACCTAAATCATTCCAGTATTTAGCCACTTCCCCTGCACTAAGATAAACTTCTTTCGAATTGCCATATGTAAGCAACTTAAAAAACTTATTGTAATTCAACATACTTATGGAAGTTTTTTCCAAGCGAGCCACAAATTTTTCAAAATAATCACTTTTCAATTTATTGTTTGTTAAATAAAAAATCACTAAACAATCAAAAACAAAGATTTTTTTTAGCGTAAGAAACATAATCACGAAAATATTTATTGACTTTAGCTTTTTTTGCAATCTTCTTCGCTGCCTCAAGGCTCATTTTAGTATAGGCATCGACTATGAGATAAGCATCGTCAGTTCTCTGATATTTAGCATAATAGTCATTCTCACAACGCTTACATTTATCACTGCTTAAATTAAAAATACAACTTCCAAACTTTCTATTAAGACCAGTTTTAGCATTGCCAATCAAAAAATGGCTTTTCAACTCACCCTCACAATTTAGTAAAAATGGAGAAAAAGCCATATCCCCAGACGGATAGACCTCTAGGTTATGGCGAACCTGACAGCTAGTACTTTGCGCCTCCGTTAATTTTCGACGACCCAGCTCCCAGGAAATCGGGTTAATGAAGATGAAATTATTTCTTGCAATCATTTCCAGCGTCATCAGTAGTATCTCATGAAAACCTCCTATGAAATTTTTTCGATCAATTTCTCGCCATTTTTCAAATTCTTGAATTATTTCAAAATTTATATTATTACTAAGCCCAAGTGATATTATATGCTTAAAATATTCAACCATTTTTGAGCTTAGCCTTGGCAGAACTACAAATGAAATCCCGATATCAGAGCTCGGAAGTTCACTAGCTAGCCAAATTAAGTTTTTAATTACTTTAGCATAAGGTTTTTCCCTCCCCGTAGCACTCCTAAATTTATTATGATCAGCACTTTTACCTACAATACTAACGGTTACCTTTAACTTGTGTTTCTTTAAAAATGCTATTTTTTTATCATCCAACCACAGCAAATTTGAGCAAATTGAAATAATCAATCTTTTTTTAAGCTTCACTTCTCTTTTCCTAGCATAAGTAACAACCTCCTCGATCAGCGGAAATTCCAAAAATGGTTCCCCACCATACAAAGAGAGGAGTTTATCCTTACCTGGAGATTCGAGCAAGAGATTTACGCTTTTCTTTGCAACCTCAAACGACATTCGTTCATTACTCTTCTCAACAAAACAATAACCGCAATTGGAATTGCAGTTTGTCGTTAAGGTTAGTTTTATTTTAGCTATTTCCTTTTTAGACATAAACAGGCAGCTTCAAGAATTATTTTTTCAAGAAAGTTATATTATTCGATTATATTTTTTAACATATTTTCAGCCTAATCAAATACGAATATAAAAAGTAACCGTTCCATCCTCTTCGAAAGCGATTATAACTATTCTTCCATCTACGGCGCCCAAATAATTTCGCAGTAAACTCAGCTGAATAGGACAGCCTACTAACTTAAATATTTTAGCCATGAGCGTAAAAGTCTTTTCCTCGGCTGTAGGAACTAAATCTAAAAACTCAAGGTAGATCTTTCTTCTGCCTGGGCCTTTCTTGGTTGTTTCATCTATTATATACCGCTCACTTACAAAAAACCAATGCTTGATAGATTTACCTAGTAAGCGCCCGAGTTCAAGCGTTACCTTCTTTTCACGTTCATTTATAAACTTTTCAGTTTCTCCGTTTAAAATATAATAAATCTTATAGAAAGCACTTTTCTCCTCAAGATCAAAGCCCAGATTTAAAATATCCCCAGCAGAAACCGCATAAGTAGGACGTATCTCCAAAGCATCGAAAATATTCTTCAATATTTTATCTGCATTTCTGACAAAGCTTATTTTTCCACTCTGCTCTACCCCTCCCAGTATTAGCCAAAAAGCAAACGAAAACTTCTTTCCAAAAATATCAGCTCCTCCGTATAAATCCAAAGGAGTCTTTGCAACAGTTTCCAGGGCGGAAAATATTTGCTTTTTTCTCTCACACGTTGTCTTTCCCCACATCATTTTCTTGTAAAATAACAGCCTCTCGAGAAAGCTAAGCTCATCCTGGTATGAATAACCCCTGGCATCTATATTTAGCAAACGAATTTCACCCTTATGCAGAACGTCATCTTTTACCTTAAAAGAAAGTTCGAACTCTGTTTTTTCAGAAGTATCCCTATCAACAAGTTGCCGAAAAAACCACATTAAATTCTTTTTAGTTTCCGCTGACGCCGCAAAGGCTTTCATGAATTTAAGTAAGTTTTTCTTAGTTTTTAAATGCGAAATGTTTTTATGAAGAACTTTCATTTATTTTAGTAGCATTAAGGTCTTAAAAAATACTTAGCAATATGAAGGATTATTAATCGCGCCCTAAGACACTAAGGTAACCAGAAAAAGCTCTTTACCAAAGAGATATGCATTAAAAAATTTAATTTATAATGTAAGATCTAACACCAACCACCGCGACTATGTGAGCCATGTGAGCCATGTGAGCCATGTGAGCCATGTGAGGCATGATTACACTGGGCAAAACTATCGGTTGGCTTTGCAGCTACACTAAGCACCCCGGCCACAGCAATCACCACCGCTGTCATTTTTACGATATCTTTTTTAGTCATCTTGCCCTCTTCACTTAAAAGAAAAGTTTTCAAATTCTTTTTAATTTGAGGTCTACTGCTAAGTTTCATACTTATAAAAAATTAATAATTATTTCTTATATTTAAATTATAAAACAATTACCCTTAAAATGCAAACAACCTTGCTTAAATTCTAATCTGAATTGCAATTTGCCTTTAAACAAAAGGACACCCCGTTGTGAGGTATAATAGTTAC
>CAILTR010000114.1 GCA_903837175.1 uncultured bacterium | reverse complement strand
TGGGCATAAAGCAAAAGTATCCCTTGGGCACTTTATCGTAGTATTTCATTAAGATGAGTTTAGGTAATTAACTGTAAATTTTAGCAAATTTCCTTAATTTTGCTAAATCTAGAGTGTTACCTATGTATCTCATCTTCTTCAGCATTTTTATCCTGTATAAATTAAGTCTGTCGATTATTTAATTTCAATTTGGCTAGCTGGCGTAACGAAATATTTCTGCAGATTTTCAATTGATTGGAGCGTGGCTGAATCAGCCTTAAAGCTTCCTTTGGAAATTACGCGAGCGTAATAGTTAATAGTAAAATTAGCGCATTTGTGCTCAATAATATCAGATTGTCTATCAAAGCTAAAATAAATTTGTTGACCATCGATCTTTTCAGGATACCAAGTGGCGTTGCACCAATCCGCACTGTCACTTTGATTATAAATGCGACCACTATAAGCATCCATTTCTGGGCTAGTCGGCTTAAGTCCACTTGGCAAAAGATCCTTAATTTGATAAATGCTATCAGTTGCCTTTGGCAAAAATTGAGCCGTCAAACTAACTTTAACTACATCGCCCTCCATAAATTCAGCACTTGGCATTTCACCTAATTTATAGGCGCGAGTTAATTTTAAATTTGCATCATTTTGCAAATTCTGCTTTTCTCCACTTTCAAAAACACTCATAACTTCAACCTCACCCCTTACCTCACTGAAGCTAAGGGTATTCATTTCTTCGCGAGACAGCGTTACACTAACAGTTCTTTCGTTACCCAAAGAAATATTTTCACTGCGTAAGTTTGTTTTCATTTTAAAGCTAGCTTGTTGAGTTGGCATTTTTGCTAACTGATTTTTAATAAGGATAACTTTTTCTAAAATGCTTAAATCTCTTTGCGGATTATGCGTAGCAACATAATTCCAAATTTTTTCAGTTGCCATTTGCTCGCCGATAGTCGAAGTTAACATTCCTAAAGTAGCGGTCAGTTTTTCCGGTTCCACTGGAATGTTGTTAGCTTCCAACCAAGCTTGTTCGCCTTCAATTTTAAGACTACTTTTAATTTCCGCTTCATAGTATGCGCGTGCGCCTTCAAGGTCACCACTTTTTGCTAAAGCCAACCCAAGATAAATTTTATCGTCCAGGGCTAGCTCACTCTGATAAGCCTTAACTGAATTAACTCTACTTAGCACTGGCTCGCCGAGTGAGGCCAAGCCGTAAAGAGCTTTAGAAATCCGATGGATATCTGCTTTGGAATCATACAATGAGCTATTAAAATAAGTTTTTAAGGCATCCTGATTAACTGCATTTGGCACGGCGTCGGCTACCTTAGCGGAAAGTTCCAAATTAGCTTCGCCAAGACTAGCAAACAAGTTCAGCCCTTGACCATTCGAATTATCATTTTCATCATTTTTCAAGAAAGAACTTACGTCAAAATCTTTTTCAAATTTACGTTGATAATAATTCTCAGCCAAAAGTTTATTGGCAATAAAATTGGAAACAAACTGATCAAGACGCGTTCCGCTATCATTAGCATTTTCACTAAGCGTCCCAAAAAATTTACCTTTTCCCTTATCGGTAAATACCAACCTTGTAAAGCCTTCTTCATTGCCTTGCAAATTTTTCAAATTATTTGAAACCAGATAAGTTTGACTTGTTTGTTTGGTGAAATAACTATCCTTGACTACAATTTTTTTAATCAAAGCATCGCTCTTATTACCTTGTTTGGCACTGATTTTAATTTCATATTCGCCCTTAGCTAAAGCACCTAAGGAGAGATATTCAGCCGAGCTTTTTGCGCTTCCGATTTGATTAAGATTTGCTTCTTTAGCTGTCACAGAATATTCAACAGGCTGGCTTGAATCATAGTCCCTGCCAAAGAAACGCAACTTAAGCTCCGGCATATCACCTGTTAAATAAGTTTCATTTAAAGTTGCATCCACAAAAAATGGTAGTCCAGTTGAAATAACTTCGTGAGCTTGACCAGCGTTCATGGTTTTGGTATCAAAGGCTTTAGCCGTAATACGCCATCCTGTCAGATTATCTGGCAATTTAAACTCAGCCACCGCACTCCCGTTAGCGTCTGTTTCTAAATTTTGGAAGTATGGCACATCCAGAAAAACATTGCGAGGCTCACCACCACCGCCTCTACCACCACCAATCAAACGATTTGCATATTGAGTATATCCAACAATTGGATAAGTATAGAACGGGTGATATAAATCAGCTAAAACATCTGAATTTGTTCCGCCATTTTGAAAGAGCGCTTCATCTACCACGGCGACATTTATTTGAGTTGCAACGGGGTTTCCTTTTTTGTCCTTCACGATTATTTGCACTTGAGCCTGTTCTCCTGGAAGATATTGGCCCTTGAAGGGCTTAATTTCAACACTCAAGGCTTTATCTTTTAAGTTTGTTTGCACTGTTACGGCGTTGCTTTCTTCAAAACCATAAGGTGTTAAAATTACAGCCCTGTAATTTTCCAGCGGTGCAAAATTAGCTGAAAATTCTTCTTCAAAAAATGATCCGTCTTTTACTGTCGCATCTTCAATATCACTTTGATAGCGATAAAAAAGAGTTTTATTATTTAATGATTTGTCCGTTTCTTCGGTTTTGAGATTAAGTTTAACTTTATCACCTACAAAGAAAGCGTCTTTATTGCTTGAAAGTTCAAGATAGCCATCATTCCCACTAAAAACTGAATTTAGATAGACTTCTGAAGAAACTTTTCTTTTTTGTCCATCAACCGTGTTGAGCACAATCTTATAGGAAACTGCTGGATCAACATTTTCAATTTTCCTTTCAAACTTCCACTCTCCCTGCTGATCGGATTTACTGGAAAATTTTTCCACAGTTTCCTCTTTTTGCGAATAGGTATAACTTTTTTGCTCAGTCTTAGTAATATAATCATAATACTGTCCATCTTCCTTTGCTATCTGCGTAATTTTTATTAATTCAGCCTTTATTTCATGATCAGCAACTGGGTCGCTAAGATATGACAAAGACTCATCTGAATATTTACTTAAATCAATTTTCTTGAGCTTTGCAGTTACTTCAAATTTTCCAGCCTCTTGCTGGGTTATTTGCGAATCTAAATTCAAAGTTGAACCAAAAACTTCGACACCCACTGAGCCCCAGATATCACCCTCTTCAGCCAACTCGGGTTGAAAAGTAATTGCATGAAGCTCGCTAACGGCAAAGCCATAGACATTATAATCATTAAAGAACTTGGCTTTATAATTCAGTTCTCCTGCACCATTTTTATCCAAAATCAACTCACCGTTCAAACCCCCTTCTGCATTTGCAAAATTATCATTATAGGTCAACTTCAAATTTGAAACTGGTGAGCCATCATAAAAGCTAGCCTGCACTTTCAAGGAAAGTTCTTCGCCAGCGAAAACTGCCTTCTTGGAAGCATTGACTGTTATTTGATAAGTTGGTTTCTGATAACTCTCTACTTGGAAATTAACCCCACTATAAGATTCTTTCTTTTCTTTATTAATAACCCTTAAGCAATATTGACCCACTGGTAAATTTTCTAATTTAAAATTTCCAGTTACAGTGTCGAATTTAGAAATAGCAACATCCTGAGAAGCTACCGTAGCAACATTAATTGACTCATCCCATTTCCATGCCTCATAGCAAGAAGTATCTCCATATAAATTAACACTTAGTTTTTCGCCGTTAAGATCTCTTTCTTTGCCCTTAAGAACGCCCCAATAATTGACAGTGTCATTTTGTTTATAAAGATATTTATCCGTGGAAAGTGCTTCCCAATAACGCTTGCCCGTATCGATTTTACTATAACCACCTTCATTAATAGGGAAAACCACAGGCTCAGATCCAGCCACATAAATTTTGAAAAATTGCGGTCCATAGTTTTCCTTATCGTTAGAATTATTTTTTAATTCTTCTGGCAATACAAATTTCAAAAGTCCTTCACTATCAAGTTTGCCTAAACCTTTTTCATTATTATTTTGGTCGACAAAAGAAATTTCCGTTTCTTGTAAGGGTTTTTTTGCTAGAAAATCATACGCCCACAGCAAACCTGTGTTACCAGTTAAGGAATAGTAATGTGGATTTTTAGAAACTGTAATCCAGCCATAATCTCGGGTTTTTTTGCCATCAATTTCGAAGAAATAATAGCCTTCTTTAAGTTGTTGCGGAATTTCAAAAAATCCATCCATATATTTTATCTCAGCTGATAGCATTTTTTGATTTTCAGCTGGCAAAAATAAATCCAGACCCTTCTTTCTATTTTCACTAGACCAGTAAAGACCCCAATTTTCGCTAGCTCTATACGATTCAAGAAAACCCCTTGAACCATCGAGCATATAAAGTTTTAGTTTGAATTTTTCAGTTTTAGTTTCACCTGGCTGAGACCAACCAATCCTTGGTTGCATGTCTGGAGCTACCTCCGTAATTCCATTATTAAGTTCTTCAATCTTGTTTTTATCTGCACCTCCATCATCTTTAGATTTAGTTTCAAAAGCGAAAACATAATCTTCATTTAAAACTTCGTTGTCATCTTTCGAGGTTAAACCTTTTTTAAGAGTGATGGTATAAATTTGCTTTTCTGCCAATTCTTTTGGGTGAAAATAAAGTTTATCCATTTTAGTTTCAAAATTTCCTTCTGTTTTCGGCAAAATTTCAAAATATTTTTCAGCCCCTTCTGACAAATTACGGTTAAATTGGATTTCAATGCCCGTGTTTAAGGCTACGCCCGTATCTTTTTTGGTTGGAAAAGTCTCCACTACTCCAAAAGGCGCTTTGACCTGAAACGCCCATTGATAATCACGATCTGCAATTTGTTCATTTTTGATTGCAACTTGATAAACCTTACCTTTTTCCAATTCGCCAGTCGGCTTAATTTCATATTGATAAGGTAACTCCTGCGCATTTGCCTGCTCGTCTGCCAAAGCTGGCAGTGCTAACATAGCCGTTTTTTTAACTTTCGTAACCGAAAAATCAACCGCGGGCTTAAAGCTCAGCGTTTTTTTAATCGTTACTTTCGACAAATCCTTTGAGCTTTTCAAAACAAAGCTCGTGTCTGGCTCAATGCCAGCCAGGTCTAAGTTAGCTGGAGCTAGGGCAAAGCTCACATTCTGCTTGGTCAAATACACTCCGCCATTTTGGCCATATTGCCTTTGCACAAAAAAGGCCACCCCAATCACCAAAATCAGCATTGGCAAAGCAAGCACCCAACGACTCTGTGAAAATTGACCAAGCGCAACCGAAAAACTTTCCAGCAAAACACTGGCTTTATTTTTCAAAGACTTTTCCTCGGCAGAATTTTTCAGTTGTTGGGCTTTGGCCAGCAGTTCACCCCGAAGCCTAAGTTTGAAATTTTCATCAAACTTAGTATCCGGTTTCGATTCAATTATTTTTTCAATAGCTTTTCTCAAGGCTTTATCATATTGAATTAAATCTTTATCCAACGCGTAAAGATCGCTCAATATTTCTTCGATTATTTTTTCCATTTTAGTTAGCTAAAAGATTATATTTCTGATTATATTATACCACGAAATTTTATCCTTCATTTTCATTCATTATTATTCGTTGGCTACAATAATCATAACGAACCAGCCAAGAAAAGGTAACAAAAATGAAGTACTTCCATAAATCGATTTATAGAAGAAAAAAGACCGTTTGCATTATCCGTACTAAAAAAACAAAAGTACAGCAACGCAAACGGTCAAAATAAAGCTCTATCTCCGATAGCCAGGTCGCACATAAAAATGTGCTGGCTGATAAAAACGCGGTTGAACAGTTTGCCGAAGCACACGGCTTCTCAGCATTTGCTGAGCGGGCGTTTCATGTTGCCCTGCCTGCGGAGCAACAAACTCACTGCTAGCACAACCGCCAAGCAGAGCCAAAACCAACACAACAAACTTTTTCATAACGTTCCTTATTTTTGCCGAATTTTCGACGTTCTTGGAAAAGACCCCGTAATAAAAATTTAACTAGTTTACAACGAACCAGAAAGAAAAAGGTAACATTAAACCACCGCTTTTGGCGGTGGTTTAATGTTTTTGCAAAACAATAACTACTGAGACAATCTATTTTGTGAATTTAAATGTTTCAACAATTTTAGCTAAAGTTTCTTTGCCAGGCTTCTCAGTATCAACGATTTGTAAGTAATATGCATTGCCATTCTTTGCAACTACATATACTTCACCATCATTGTATATTCTTGCCTTTTGACCATCTACTATTGTATCCTTTTTTGAGATTGGATCCATACCATTTGGTGCTGCCAAGGGATCGAAACCACTTGCTAAACCTTTTTCTATTTTAGCAATAGTTACCAAGATGTTATCACTGACATCTAAAGTAAAGACGACTCCACCTGGCGCAGGCTCCTTTTTAAGATCATTTTCACCAATTTTAAACTGATTTGGATACTGAAAAGAAAATCCGTACATACTATTAGTATAAGTTTGTAGCGCAGTTGGGTTGGTTGGAGTTGTTGACGCAGATTGAGTTGCAACTGGCTGTGTTGACTGCTTTATCACAGGTTCCAGCGCTGGCTGGTTAACATTACTGATTGTTGCAAAATATATGGTCGTGCCGAGTAAAATAACGACAACAACACCTAAAATTACAACGAGACTTTTTTGATTCATAATTATCTTTGTTAATTTGTTAAAATTTATTAGCTATACCTAATTATCAACCTAACGAAATTGCCAAAAAATTCTCAAAACAGAGAAATAATTTTTGTTTTTTCGCCTAACTAGCACTTGCACGATAAACTAATTTATTATAATACAAAACCCAACCTCTTACTTTTCACTTACTAACTTATAACGAACCAGCGAGAAAAAAGTAACAAAATAGAAAGATTTAACTCTATCTCCCAAAAAACAACAGCAAAAAGGCCAAAACTAACTCGCTTCGCAAGCTTCCAATAGCCCGGGAAAAAATCATTTTACAATTATCTTCACTCTTATTAGTAATTTCGGCGATTTCCTTGTAACTAAGCCCGCTCCAAATTCGGAGCATCACGATATCCCGTTGCTCGGGCTTAAGTTGCTTGAGCAATTTTTCAACCTCGGCAAATTTGTCTTTATTTTCCACGTCCTTTAGTAAATCCTCCCCGCTAGCTAAATCCCAAGCATCTTCAATACCGGCATGCTTTTTCTGAGTGCGATAATGATCAATAACAGCATTAGTGGCGATCCGATAAAGCCAAGAAGAAAAAGAACCTTTCTCAGCTTGATAAGTTCCTAATTTTTCCAGGCATTTAATAAACGTCTTACTGCAGAGATCCTCCGCAATTTCCCGGTGATGGGTTTTAAAATAAATATAGTCATAAATTTTGCGCACATACTTATCATAAAGCAGACCAAACTCCTCGGTTTTCCCAAGTTGAAAACTCGCCACTAATTCGGCGTCCTTGATAATTTCAACTGCTAAATCGTCAGTCATATTTTCGATACCTTATCACCTTTTAATGCTTGCTCTAAATTTACAACGAATCAGCTCGCAAAAGGTAACAATGGTCTATCTTTATCTTTGTTTTTAAATTTTATCCGAAAGAGCACTAATGAATAATTTTATTTTAACATAAAAGTTTTATTCCCAGAAGTCTTCGAGAGGCTTGACAAAAACTAGTTTACTGATAAACTAATCAAACTAAGCTTTAATCGTCTTTAACTATGAAAAAAGTTACCTATCTTTCTCCCGTTGAGCCCATTATCTGCTTGGCTCATCGGTTTGAAGCCATCGCCAACAAATATGTTTTTCAGCCCATGGGTTTCTCGGCAATC
>CAILTR010000113.1 GCA_903837175.1 uncultured bacterium | reverse complement strand
GATAATCTTTTCAAAATTTATCAAAAGAAAAAAGGTCTAGAGAATGTTGATTTAACTAAACAATTAAGCCCTTCTTTAGCGTCATTTTCAAATGTGCTAGAAAATGCAGTTTCGGTGTCATAGTTAAATGATTTGACACGCAGGGGGGGGTAGCTTATAGCTTTTAGGGATTAGCTTTTAGAAATTAGAAAATAAAAAAGCAAGCCGAAAAAAACGACTTGCTCTAAAACCTAAACGATGAAAAAGATTAGGCAAATGCAAGGGATATTTCCCCAGCGCCATTAAAAGTAAAAGGGGTTTTTGGAATGTTCTTCCTATTTTGAAGAATACATTGATCGAGCACTTTTTCAACAGCAGCCTCTTTCTGGGCTTGAAGCTTCTCCTCGACATCCACCGCACATCGACAAACTTGAACCACCTCAAATGCTTCATCATAGGCTGACTCTAATTGTTTTTTTAATTCAACGCTTAATGCTTTCTTTGCCTGGCGCACTTCTGCATCCATGTCTCTAAAGGAGACTTTTTCATATAAAGCCTTAAGGATTGTAACCCGGGTTGCCCCTGCCTGATCTTGTGCCATGATTTTTTCCTTTTTATATTTTTTAAGAACAATTGCAACACTAATTTTAGTATTGCAATATTCTAGCAGAAATTAACCCAATGTCAAGCCAGAAAGTAGCTAATCAATCCAAACATCCAAACATTCACGCGAGTCATTGCCTGCGGCAATTAGCACAGCTAAAACATTTCCAACAGCTAGAACAACTAGGACAATTCTAACAGTTAGAACCTCTAGCCACCCCGCCCCCTTGACAACTTGCCCAAAGCGTATTACAATTGACTTTTATGTTAATACCTTGGTTGTTGCCAGCCCAAAAGGCTTAGGCGCAAGAGTGCATCGAAACACTTCTGTTTTCCCTGGCGTATATAAGCATAAAAGCCATTAATTTTTTATGCATAAATGCGCAATTAACTGCTTCCTGAAAGCTCGGCTTTCAAGGCTTACTTAGTTAGTCTCGTACTCAATAAAATGCAAAGAAGCGACTTTAAAAACGTTAACAAGCGTCCCCCGCGAACTAGGGCTAGTTTTCAAGGTGGACAAACCAATAAATTCAACCGCGCTGGCAGTGGAAGCAGGGCTAAACGCTTCGCTGGTAGTTACATTGATATTAATAAATTCATCAACAAAGCCCAACCAATTGAACAGCAAGCTCCTTACGTACCAGAAACAACCTTTGCTGAATTTAAAATTCACGAGGCTTTAAAGAAAAATATTGCCGATCGCAACTTCGTCCACCCAACTCCAATCCAAGACAAAACCATTGCCCTCAGTCTTGAAGGCAAAGATGTGATTGGCCTGGCTAATACTGGAACTGGGAAAACCGGAGCCTTCCTGATCCCAATGATTAATAAAATTTTAAGCAACCCAACTGAAAAATTGCTGGTGGTTGTGCCAACTCGCGAACTTGCGATTCAAATTGAAGATGAGCTCCGCGCTTTTGCGAAAGGTCTTAACATTCAATCCGTTGTCGTTGTCGGTGGAGCCAACATCCGACCCCAAATTCAACGTCTACGCTCTCGTCACAACATTGTAATTGGAACGCCAGGACGCCTAAAGGATTTAATCCAACGCAAGAATTTACACCTGAGTGGCTTCCACAATGTCGTTTTAGATGAAGCTGACCGGATGCTGGATATGGGTTTCATTGATGATATTAAACTTTTACTATCCTTAATTAAAGGACCGCGTCAAACTTTATTTTTCTCAGCTACCTTATCTCCCGAAATTGAAAATCTCACAAAACAATTCTTAAATGAACCAGTAAAAATCTCTATCCGAACCGTAGCGACTTCAGCCCAAATTAACCAAGACGTTGTCCGCCTGAAACCTGGGGAAGATAAAATTGAAGTTCTGCACAACTTATTAATTAAGACTGATTTTCAAAAAGTGCTCATTTTTTCTCGCACCAAACACGGCGCTGAAAAACTTTCTCGCGCGCTGCATAGCCGAGGCCTCAAAGCTGAATCTATTCACGGCGATAAATCGCACGCTAAACGTCAACGAGCTTTAAAACTCTTTAAAGAAAATATTGTTGATATTTTAGTAGCTACCGACGTGGCCTCTCGAGGCTTAGACATTCCTGACGTTTCGCATGTTATCAATTTTGACGTGCCAGCCACGCACGATGATTACGTCCACCGCATCGGACGAACCGGCCGCGCTGGTAAAGCTGGAACTGCGTTGACTTTTATCTAAGAAAAGACTTTCCAAAAACCACCCGCAAGGGTGGTTTTTGATTATAATATTACCCCATTCAAAATCAGATAAACCAAATAAATTGATGCGACATTTTGTAGGATCAGCATTGGGATTCCAATCAAAAAGTACCATTTCTGGGTCTTGTGCCGAAAGGTAAACATCCCAGCCAAAACGCCAACGCTGCCAAAAATCGTTGCCAGAAAAAATAGCATTCCTTCCGAAATTCGCTCAGCCCCATTTTTCTTAGACTTGTTCTTATCCAAAAGCATAAGCACAAAAGCGAGCAGGTTGATTGCAAGGAACAAAGTCACTAAAAACAAAAAGTTATTATTCATTTAAATAGTAGAGGTTATAAATTATTCTTACATTATACTCCTCTCAAAAACAAAAACCAATTTCTAAAAAATTGGCGTTAAAAAAAGGCGTCAATTTTGACAACCTGATTTAGAAATTCTGGGTAAGAGCAGGGCGTGGACCTGCTCTTACAAAAACTTAGTTCTCTTTTTTCTGGAGGAATGCAAAATAAAAATATGCACACCCGCAGATAACACTAAAAAGAGCGAAAGTTGCCGAAACTCTCTGCAAGATAACAACACTATTATCTTTGCAGTAGTGTCCCACTCCTAAAAGCAACACTGCTGTTAAGGCCAGCGATATCGCCGGAAAAGAAAAAAGTAATTTTTCGCGATATTCCTTGCTGGGAGAAACTTCACTCCTAGTAAAATTAAGTGGCGTTTTGCACATTTTCCCTCCTTTACGGGATTAGGTTAAATTTTCAAGGTATGAAATTAATCCAATTATAGGTTAAAACGAGCTAAATGTCAAGGGTTGGGAAATTTACAAGCAGTAAACCGCCCACCCAAAAAGTCCGAGGGCAAAAAGATAATTAAAATAGAAGAAGTTTAATTTATTAACGACCCAGATAAGTAAAGTCACGGGCAGGCCTAAAAAGGCAAAGGGACTGCGAAAAAAGTGGCGCCAGGTTTCGCCCAGAAGCGACTTAGCATCGCCCGTGCTTGGGAAACATTGACTTGCAATCGCCAGCCCCAACCAAGCAAAAATAAATCCGATGAGCTCTTTAGCGTGCTGTTTAAAAAGTAAGAAAAATAAGCTTGAAATAGCCGTGCCTAAAATAAGCGGTCCGACCGAGATAAAAAAACTTTGTAAAAACTTCTGCGGACTTTCGTGAACGACGAACCCCGCCGGATTTCCAAAGCGAAAATAACAAACCTCTAAAACCCGCACCCCCGCCCAATCACAAAAAAACTTATGACTAGCCTCGTGCATGACAATCCCAGGTAAGGTTAATAATGATAAAATCCACATATAGTTAATCCTGAATCAATTTTAACTTTTCCTTCCGCGGCAGTTTCTTAATCCGACTTTCTTCCTTTAGGGCTGAGGATCTATCTGCAAAACCGCGAGCATAAACTAGTTCCACCGGCCGGCGACCGCTAGTATACTTTGCGCCTAAGCGAGAGCCGTTATGCTCCCCCACTCGCCTTTCCAAATCGGTTGTTACCCCGCCATACAAAGTTCCATCGGCGCATCGCAAAAGATAAACCTGCCACGAAATCTTTTTCTTTTTCATCCGGTAGTAGAAATTCAAATGAGCTATGCTCAAAAGAAATCTCTTTAGCCATAAACAAAATTATCTTTTTACGAAATCACTATCCCACCAAGAAGTAATTATTTTTTAAATTCTCACTGCTGGATTCCTAACCCTATACTAACATATTGTAAATTCAAAAAGAAGCAAGGTGAACTGTACCCCAAAAAGTAGACACGAAAGTGTCTACTTTTTGTTATCTGCTAGAATGTAATTAATTAACAAACAACTACATGAAGAAAAAAATGTTCACAAAAGAGGAAATCAAGGAGTTATT
>CAILTR010000112.1 GCA_903837175.1 uncultured bacterium | reverse complement strand
GATAATCTTTTCAAAATTTATCAAAAGAAAAAAGGTCTAGAGAATGTTGATTTAACTAAACAATTAAGCCCTTCTTTAGCGTCATTTTCAAATGTGCTAGAAAATGCAGTTTCGGTGTCATAGTTAAATGATTTGACACGCGATTAGTTTATTTTTTTATTATTTGCCAGTATCCACCTTTATCCGGACCAATTCTTTCAATTATTTTTTTCTCTTTCAATTTTCGTAGATTATTTTCCACATTCTTTTCGGCCATATCTATTCTATGTGCAATTTCAACAATTGATATTTTCTCATCTTCTTTTATTAAAGAAATAATTCTATTCTGATTTTCTGTCAATTTTTCACCCACCTTTTCACCCACCTTTTCACCCACCTTTTCACCCACCTTTTCACCCACCTTTTCACCCACCTTTTCTTGCTCTCTTTTTTGAAAAGAAATAACAAAAGCGCCTGCTCTTTCAGAGAAATCAGGCAATTTATTGCCATTTTTTTTACATTCTTCAATTATTCGCTGAAAACCAGTTCCCCAGCTTTCCACTAGGTTAATTTGATGAAAAATTTCCACTAACTTTTTATTTCTTGGAATAGAACGACTCTCCAAAAGAATATTCTTTATGTCGATTTCCTTTGGCAAAAGACCTGGACTCCAAATCTCAAGAGAATTATCAAATATCCTAATTTGAATATTTCCTGAATCATTATAATCACGATGAATAAGGGCGTTTATGACAGCTTCGCGCAGTGCCAAGAGCGGATAATCCCAAATTTCATCCCGCTCCGGCTTTCCTGTAATAACAAACTCAGTGTTAATATGCCGTTTGATAAAATTCATTATTTGATCCACGCAATGAATAATGCTTCCATCAAACTCTTTTTCATCCAAAAACTTAACCACACTTTGACCTTTAAATCTGGCTGCTTTCACGATAGCCTGATAGATATTGGTATTATTTTTCGCAAAACAAAGATACCCGGCGTTTGTAGTTTTATTTTTAAATACCAGCCCAAGCTGTTTTAAAAAATCAATTTCTGAACTAATTCTAAATTTATAATATTTATTATTTATTTTTTTAATAAGATCAGCATCGAATTCTATTTTTTTCAGATCTTTTTCCAAATACATCTTGTCAAAATCAGATAATGCATATCTCTTTATTAGTTCTCTCACTTCAGTTTGTGACATTTTCTGATTTGTTTTTCCAACTCTCACATACGCTCTATCAAAAGCAAACACTGGCTTATTATCAGATTCAGAAACTTCTATTTCCACTATTTCTCCAAGTCCAAATGTTTTAACATTTATCGATGGATATAATATTGGATCAGTATTGTTTTTTATCTTATTGGCGAAATCTTCAATCGTATTTTTTCCAACTTGAATTCCACTAGCCACGCCATCATCATTCATGCCAATAATAACCTTTCCTCCTTTCTTATTAGCAAAAGCACAAAGACTACTAATAGCCTCTTTCCATTCTGCAAAAGAAGATTTTAATTCAATTTTTTCTGATTCTTTTAAATTCATACGAATCTATCTTTATTTTTAAGAAAAAGCCACAATGGAATCAAATTTTTTGTCGATTTCTTTCTTCGTCAGCCCCAAAACCGTGGCATTGAGATAGACATTGTCTTGTTTCGCTTGAACACGCTTACTGCTGCACCGCGAAGAGAAGACACCTTTTCATGAGGAATTTTGAATGTTTTGGAGACGTGAGAGACTTTAATTGCAATATCGGACATACTTTATAGTTTGAAGTTTTAAATTTGAAGTTTTAATTCAGTTTCAATTTTCTGAGTTTTTAATCTACTCATATCTATCTTTGTGTGTTTTATTCATTTTATCCATTTAAAATTTAGGATTTGATTTAAAATTTAAAACTTTAAACTTAAAACTATTTAGACGATGGTTGAAAAATGTAAATTGGAAATTATTTAGCTATTATAAGCCTTAATTTCACAGATTGACAGAAAACGTGTGTGATGGTAGTATTAACACATAGAAATCTCGGCCAGAAGGTAACACTTCACATCGTTAGGCGGAGATTTTTATTTTGGCCAAATTACTACTTTGGTGAAAAACAAGACATCATATATTTTCTCTTTCTTTTATCTTCTTTTATTTGAACATAAAACAAGCTCTTTTCTTTTGTTAATCCTGCAAATCTATACAGCACTTCTTTCTTTTCGAAAGACTCGCTTTTTTCAACTGGTCCAATCTTTGACTCCCTTATTAATTCCAGTGATGCGTTAAAAAATCTCAATCTATTCATCCTCTCTTTTTGAGATTTTTGAAACAAATGTTCGCGAAAATAATCCAGGAATACTTTTTCTTTTTTAAAATAAGCTGATCTAATATACGGTCTTCGCTTTGTTTTCTTTTTAATCTCATCGTAAGACAAAAAGGCTTTTTTCATAACCTCACCATAACTTGTTCCGGAAATTTTGCTTGATTTTGTTTGATATGGATTCATTATTATAAAACAAATCCCGCCATGCCTAAAGGGTCAGGACGGGTGATTTTAGATGACTTAATCATATCAAAATTCAAAAAAAATGTCAAAAGTTTTAATGATGCACTTTTCCCGCTTCCATTGCGACCAATAATCCCCTGCCTCGCCGGCAGGCAGGCAAAAAATTCGCCCTTTTTTGACTTCAAAAGAAACGTCATCCAACGCCTTAAATTCCTCGTAAGCTTAATTTGCCAAGCCCAAGGTTGAGCCTTTTGATTTGCCAAAGCTCTGCCCAAGGCTCAACCTTTTGATTCCCTCAACCACTGCACCCCGAAGACTGCTCACCTTTTCATGAGGGATCTTGAAGGTCTTGGAAACATTTTTGACGCTAATGGCGATATCACTATTCATAATTTCAAATTAAAAATATCAAATTTCAAATTAATCCACTTTCGGCTCTTTAGTCTTGTTTATTATTGTTGAAAATATCAATGTTAGTTCCTGAC
Source organism: uncultured bacterium (assembly GCA_903837175.1). Classification (GTDB taxonomy): domain Bacteria; phylum Patescibacteriota; class Minisyncoccia; order Moranbacterales; family GWC2-37-73; genus CAIPMZ01. The sequence goes on along the minus strand of CAILTR010000112.1, from coordinate 15,570 downwards.
ATTCTTGCCACAAAACAGTACACCTGTCTTTCAAGTTTGAATCTGCAGTTACAAACATCCTGAGCCAGTGTTTTGTTTCCTTGCATTCTTTTTTGCAAATTCCGAGTTTGTGTATAAAATCTTTTTTTGACTCTGCCCCATCCGCTTCCATATAATTTGCCCCAATACTGGTTCCGCTTCGAATTAACTGACTTACAAGCGGTCGAGTAATTTCATTTTTGATAACCTCTTTTGTGAATATTATTACATTTTCACCAAAAATAGCCGTTCTTTCTTCTAGGTCAAATTTTCTTTGGGAATTTGTCATTTTTTAATTTATTTGAAATTTGAAATTTTTAATTTGATATTTCTTTCTAAGGCTTTTCTACTAATCAAGTTTATCATTATAAAGCCAAAAATACAATGCTTTTGTCCTACTTGGTTATCTTATTTCCTAGCTATTTTACACATTCTTATCTTTCATTATTATTTCTTATTGACAAAGCAATGGTATCGTGCTAATATCAATTTACAATGGCATCTCGTAAGAGAAGCTCCGAGGACCCGCTTAGGCGGGTCCGTTTCGTTGTATCCCTTGTAAAAAGTCTGTAACTGCTTCCAGTATGCCACCAAAATCTTCTCCCTTAATAAAACCCAACCTTCTCAAAAATCGCTTCGTACTCACCACCCTCAATTGAAAAATGATTGCTGAAAATAGCTTCCCTTCATGATTATATTGATAATAATATGGATGATTTTTTAATTTTGAACTAAGCGGTATTGTCAAAGCCAGATGCCTGTTTATCTTTCGCAATACTAATACTGGTCTTTCGAAATTTTCATTCTTTCCATCTTGCTCATATCCGACATTAACGCCAAGCGCACACCACCAAATTTCTCCTTTTCTAAAATAAATATCCCTATTGCTATAATGAAGTAACTGTTTTTTATCGTTCCATTTTTGGAAATCTTTTTGATTTTCCATATTTTTATTATACACCAACGAGACTAATTAAAAAACTCTTCGTAACTATCGATTAGTAATCGATAGTTTAGTATATATGTTTATTTTTAGTCTTTTTTTTGCTTTAAAAAAGGTTTTATCTGCAATTTTTATGTTTATAATTACCACACTAATAATAGAATCATATTCCTTCTTTTTAGATATTTTAGATTATTTTTAGACTATTTTCCACCCTCCTTTTTTACAGTGTTTTAATTGATTTGGTATTATACATTTAAAATTTAAAACTCTAAACTCTAAACTTAAAACTGCTTCCCCCTCCCTCTCTACCGCCTAAAATATTTAAACGGGCTTTGGAGGAGGTTTTTTAGCTTGGTGGTGGCGTTGTTCCAGAGGGTGGTGGCTTTTTTCGTAAAATTATTGAGCGTTTTAGTGACTGCGCTTTTTTGTTTTACAGCTTTGGCCTTAGAGACCCCGACGACTTTGGCGACTTTCTTTTTTTGGACAGTCACTTTTTTCGCGGCTGGTTTTTTAGTTTTTTTCTTTTTCTTGGCTTTTTTCTTTTTTGAAGTTTTATGCTTGGCCGTCGGTTGGGAAACTTGAGAGGTTGGGTTAGGATTTTCCGTAATTACCACGGGCGGAGTTACGGGAGGCGTTACGACTGGGTCAGGTGTTGGCGTAGGCTGCTCAGCTGGCGGGTCGGCTGGCTTATTTTTATCGGTAACGAGCTCGCCCGTTAATTGAACAGCTAACTGCTGAGGCTTATTAATTTCAGCCGTGCCACTAATCGTTGCGACCGACTCTAAAACCTCATTTTCCTTAGCCGGGTCAGGCGAAAGATTAACCACTTCGACTTCGAACGCTCCATTGCCCGTCCCTTGCGTCAAGATTCGATATTCCCCCTCCTCGGGATTTGGAATCGTAACAAATTCATTTTCAGTTTCATAACCAGAATAAAAAGCGCCTTCAATTTCATTAAAACTTCCCCCCGTTTCAAAATCTTTCCCCACCCGCTCGCCACTCGGCGAAATGATTTGGATGTCGATGGGAGAAAAAACATGAAAAAGTAACACGTTTGCCATTTGCCAATTATCGACAAAAGTACAGGTCTGCTCAGCAGTTAACTCTTTAAAAATTTCGCACTGCGCCACCTTCGGAATATCCTGGTGGTTAGCGCTGACTTCAATTACTTTATCCGCCGAAATTCCTTTCGCGCTCTCCAGCGGAACAGTTTCATCACCGCTACTCCTAATCATTCCTCTGCTAGTTTTCTCATCATAAAAGTTTTCTGGCATCCCATCAGCCCATTTTCCTTCTTTCGTACTAGCAGTCACTTTAATCTTATTTATCGTGCTAGTCTCGCTAGCTAACTTTCCCACCATATTTACGTAAGTTACTTTTTGCAGTTTCGCGACATTAGCCTCCAAGTTTAATTCCTCTAAAAATAGATTCCGCGGATAGTTAGTTGGGTATTCGCGCGTTGCTCCGCTTGACGCCTCTTCAAGATAGCTGTGCTCGGGCAGGAGTTCTTTTATTGAGAGCACTTTTTCTTGCAAATATTTTTGCAAATCATTATAGCCCGCATGCTCCGCTTCTTGGGTAAAATGGTGCTTCATAAGACCATCATTGAGAGTAAAGAAACCTTCCCCAGCCTCCCAATATAAATAGCTCTTCGGCGCACCTTTATTGGGCGTGCCCAGTGTTATTAATTTATCAACCTTATCTTCAGAAGTTATCCCACCTAACCCTTCCAGATACGCCCTGGCAACCAGCCCGCCCATTGAATGCGCCACTAAATCAACCTTCGAAACTTTAGTCGCAATGCTAACTTGCTCAATTTTCGTTTTTAAAAGTTTAGCGCTATCCTCGTTAATAGTTCGCCAATCATAAGGAAATTCGAAAAGATTTTTATCTTTTTCGTAACCGTTTTTTACTAGCGAGCTGATTAAGTCGTCATAAGTATGCGAAATTGGATCTAATTTCCAGGATCCTAAAACTTCTGTTGAGCCCATGATCCCTGGAATAATAATTATTGGGTCAGCTATTAACTCGCTAGTTCGGAAACCGTCTAGAAAAAATTGGCCCTTTAAAATACTAGCTTGCGCCGGATTTCCTTCGTCATAATTAGCAACTGGTCCGTTAACGCTACCATACCAATTATTTTTTAGCAGGATATGTTTTTTACAAAAATCATCATGCTCATATTCTGGCGCGCACCCTAACCGAGAATCGACTGCTACGCCATATTCATTTTTTTCAAAATTAGAATTAATAATTTCTAAAAAACTATTTGAATTTAAATTGGGACCAGTATTGAGCCGAGCCGAAACTTCCGCACTTTGAAACTTTGAATTTTCAATATGTACTTTTCCCGAGGTGTAGGAAATAACCGTAGAGTATAAAGACTCAGCCGCCAGCGCGGTATTAAAAAATAACTTTTGAAGCCCAGCTTGAGGCTGACCGCCAAGCTCGCCAGTCTTTACCCCGATAAAGTCAACGAAGCGAAAAAAAGAAGGCTCACTGCCTTCGTCATTTTGAAAATAAATCCCAAAAGTTCCAACGCTATCAGCCGAACTAAAAGTTATTTTCTCTGTTTCTGTTCCGATAGCCGTAATTTTTCCGTCGCCACTAACAAACAAGGTATTTTCCCGACCTTGATTATTCTTAAAAATTACGTTTGCCCCTGGCTTAATAACTAACTTACCGCCATTGCTAATATCTAAACCTTTCTCAATTATATGTTCGCCTTTCTCCCAAGTTACCTCGCCAGTAATATATTCGTAACCATCGGCGTCAAACCAATCGACTTCATCGTCTGCTAGGGCTTTTTCACTCCTAGGCAAAAGCAAAAAAAATCCCTCGAAATTAAACGGACCAAAAGTAAAAACAAAAACCAGCAGGATTGCTAATAACCGCCTAGTTTTTCCGCTTGCGCACATTTCTGTTGTTTAAATAATTAAAGCTTATTATGAGAAACAAAAAAATATTAACATAGAACCAATAATCAATAGTAAAAATAACAATCCACTTAATTGGATAAATATCAAAAAGTTCAGAGCCAGAATTTAAATAAATCGCTAAATTACCCAGCAGCGAGAATACGAAAACCGCAAGCAAGATTTTTTTTGACCTCAAATAAGTAACCACTGAGACAGCCAATGCGAAAACCAACATAAAAATAATAACATTTAGATCCAAACTTGGACTTGAAAAAAACATATCTTTAACCTTAAAAAATTAGCCTGCTAAATTTACGCTAATATTATAGCATAAAAACTTCTGGGGTTAAACCCCTGAGCATTGCTGAATAAAAGAAATTACGCGGAGGGCGACAAGCAGGGATCGGGGCTCAGATTCCTCGACTTCGCGACTCCTCCCTTTTGGTCGAAGTCACTACGCTCGGAATGAACTCTGAGGGATACTTGGCTTTCAAAAACAACCAGGCTTAATCCTTTGAACCAATAGCTGAGTTAATTAGGTTGCGAACTTCGCTTAAGTTAACTTGGGGCTTTTGGCGCGCAGAATTAAATTTCTTGGGCGCAATATATTGCATCTGCGAAAGACTCATTGGCTGTTCCTGGGGAGCATAAGTTTTTTGAATAATATTTTTTACCGCCGGTTTTGACGCTGGTTCAACTGCGCTAGCTATTTTTTCCGGCGCTGGTTGCGCTAGGCTAGCTTTTGACCTTGCTTGGGACGGTTGGGCAGCTTGAGCATCTTCTAATTGACGCTGGTGCTTTTGCTCCTGGGCTAGTTTATCCTTAGCGGTCATCCGTTGATATTCTTTCAAGCAATCTTTACAAAAAGTCGGGCGCGAACCATCTGGTTGGAATGGCACTTGAATCGTCTCGGCGCACATATCGCAAATCGCCTCAAACTTCGGCCGCGTATCGGCTGGCTTAACGTAATAATCTGGATTTTCTTCAAGTGGCTTAGCTGGGGCTTGAAACTGCTCGGTTTGGAGCTTAATTTCGGTTTTTTCAACCGAAATTTGAGCTTGGGTATAGACGACTGGCTGTGGGCGCGGTGCTTGAGTCGCTACTTGTGGCGCTGGGGTGATTAGAGGCTTAACTAGGGGTTGCTGAGGGGTAATCGGCCTTGGCTGCACGCTTGGCGCTTGTTGGGGCCTAGCGGGGGCTTGGACGCTAGTGGCTTGCACTGAGGGCCTTGAATTTGACCCAGGTTGAGGCTGGGGCGTAAAAGCTTGCGCGGGGCGGGTAGCCTGAAAATTAGCGGCTGGATTAGGAATTCGCTGGTGCTGAGCCTCCGGCGGCTTATTTACAGTCTGAAAACCGCCCGCTGGCATAACGCCTGCCCACCTGGAAATACTATCCTCAACTTCAGTCTTACTTGAAGCGTAGCGCTCTCGCGAGGAGGCAATAATCTTTTCCTCGTTTTCAGCCGTATCTTCAATATAGATTGGCGGCAAAACTTTGGCCGAAAAAGCGTCGCCCGCAATTCCGTCAATCATTAGTTTTAAATAAATATTATACTTCGGCAAATTCACGATATCGTTTTGCATAAAAACCGGTTCAAACTCCTTTTCGAGAAATTCGGCGTCCATCGCGCCTACCCGAAAAGAAATAATCGTCCCGGCGTTTCCGAAAATCGCATCGCGAACTTTTTCATCAATCTGGGTAATATATTGGTTCGCTAAAATTAAATTCAAATGATATTTTCGCGCTTCGGATAAAATATTCGCAAAAGATTCCGTCGCAAAGTTTTGGAATTCATCCACGTAAAGATAAAAATCTTTTCGCGTATCTTCCGGAATATCGACCCGACCCATCGCGGCCAGCTGAATTTTCGTAATCATCATCGCCCCTAACAGGGCGCTATTATCTTCGCCGATGCGACCCTTGGATAAATTTAAAATTAGGATTTTTCGGCTATCCATAATTTCGCGAATATCAAAAGACGATTGAGTTTGGCCGACAATATTTCGAATCAGCGAGCTTGAAAGAAACTGACCAACTTTATTTTGAATCGGCGAAACAACTTCCTGAATAACTTTATCGCTCCATTTTGGAAATTCATCCACCCAAAACTGCCGAATCACTGGGTCGGTCACTTTATCAACGACGCGCTCGCGATATTTTTTATCAACTAAAATTCGCGTGACGCCAAGCAGCGTACTGCCTGGATATTCTAGCAGCGCCAAGATTGCGTTACGCAAAATATATTCCAACCGAGGCCCCCAAGAATCCGCCCAAATCTTTTTAAAAACTCCGATGAGGCCAGAAGAAACCAAATGGCGATAATCAGGATCCACCGATTCCATCACGTTAAACGCCAATGGGAAATTTTGGTCCGAAGGGTTTAAATAGATAACGTCATTAATGCGACTGGCCGGGACCGCCTTTAAAAGTTTTTCCGCGGTGTCGCCGTGCGGATCGATATAGCAAATCCCATGCCCATTGCGGATATCTTGGACCACCAAATTTTCCAGCAGGTTAGTTTTTCCCATACCGGTTTTTCCGATGATATACATATGCCGCCGCCGATCATCCGTTTTAATCCCGAAGACTCGTTCCTGATTTCTAAAATTAGTTTTTGCAAAAAAAGCGATATCATTTTCCATGCCCTGCAGTAGAAATTCGAATGAGCGTTGCTCAAAAAAATTTCTTTCTTTTTAAAAATCTTATTTATTATAAGCATGCTCAGCAAAATTAATTCTCTAAAAAAATTTTCGAATTTCACTGCTGGGCAGGCGAGCATTGTCGTTTAGAAATTATTAAAAAAATTTATGCGTATCAACGTTATGAACGTTATTAACCTTATGAACGTTTTAACGTTATGAACGTTATAAACTTTCTACTCTATCGGTAAATTTGAAGGCGCCCCACCACGCTTAGCTTCAACCCGACTCATTGATGGCGCCAGCACATTCATATCTGGTAAATGAAAAACAGTTGCCAATTCTTCCGTACTCATCACTGTCTGAAAACCATCTTTACTTCTACTTTTATAGCGACGATAAAGCTTGCGCTGACTATAGTCTAAACGCTCTTTTTTAAAAATATCGTAATGTTTAGAGGTTTTTGATTCACCCTCTGGCTTAAAGCCATTTAGATTATCATCCCCAAATTGTTTCATTGCCCCCCAAATGGCTGACACTCCGAGCGACATATCAAAATTTTCCCGTTTAGCCACATAAATACATCTACCTTTAACATGAAACTGGACTTTGCCAAGATTTGTTTCGACAGCCTTAAGCACATCACGCTCCATTGGAGAAAGCCTGGTATCTAAGGGTTGTTCATCTTTTTTCTTTTCCGAAGCAAACTCGATTGGGCCACTTAAATACTTAAAAATATTCGTTAGCACGTCAGTGATATCTTTTACGAGCGCCTCAAAAAGATTTTCCTTCTTTTTTTCTTTGCCTTTCAATTTTTCAGCCAGCTCCTTACCTATCGTGCTGTTCCATTTTGGCGAAGTTGGAGCAATAATCCACTGAATCCAGCTATGCTGACCTGGCCCCAATTTACCCATCGCTTCAATTAAGCCAGCTAGCGGATCAATCATCGTCCCGGTTACCGTTTCTTCGTAAGAAGGATAAGTTCGAATTGGATAAGCAACATGTTTCGTAGTTTCCACGTCAGCGCCCCAAATGCGCCACTGCGCATTTGGCATCACGGCCGGAAAATTATCGACGTAATCAGGCACCTCAATAATTTCAACATCTGGGTATTGGGCGTATAAATTAGCTTCTATTAAATGACGATGCTTTTTCATTACGCGGATATAAAAATGGACTGTACCCTCATTACTTACCATTTCTAAACTCATATAATCGGTAAACATCCCCTCAACATTTTCTTCGTAAGTTGTAAACCCTTTTTCTACCCCAGAAAAACTTGCGTAGAGAGATTCCATGGGCTTTGGACTTTTTTCGATATTTTTTGGCGCAATAATTTCTAGTAGGACCCAGGTAGCTGCTCCTGCATAAGCATCACGGATATGATCCAACCAGAAAATTTTAAAGAGAAAATAAAAAATTGGAGGCAACGTAAAAAACCAGCTGTTGTTAAAAACTTGCCCAGCGGTTTTCAGGGAGACAATGATTTCACCTAATGAGCTTACGAGAATATCCATTGTTTTTTATTTTGGTTTAATTTTTTACTTTTTGAGGGAGTATAAACCAGCTTTAGATTTAGCAAAATAGTTATTGAGATTAATAACGATTGTCGATTTTTTTACCTGTCTCAGCTCTAATACTTTCGCTAAAATTTCTTCCCGCGTTAAAGCTTTAGGACTTTTTAAGATAATTTCTTTGATGACATCTTTAACGGTGCCTTTCTGGTATCCCCATTCCGCCAGCGCGTAAATTCCACGACCAACCAATACGAAATTACTATCTTTAATCAATTCATTATGAACCGTTTGGGGATGAGTTTTTTTCTTATTCAAATGATGTTTATCGATTTTCTCGGCAATTTCTTTAAAATGGAGTGGCTTGCCTGCTTCTTTTAAAACCAAGTAAGCTTTTTCACGGGTGCCTTTTGGAGAAATTTCTTTCCATTTAATCGCGCCCCACTTACCAAAGCTGTTTTGCTTAATTTCCTGCGAAATTTCGAGATGGTAAACAAAATGATCTTTACTCAGATCACGCTCTAATTCGCCAACGGCAAATTTAAAAAGCTGCTCGCCAGTCAAAGGCCGTTTTTCTTTTTTTAAAACTGCCAACGTTACCTCCTTTGTTTTACGCCATTTTGCTAAATCAAAATCCGAAAGTGAATAAGAAAAAGCTAGCTCGCCTTTTACTTCGTGACTCTTGACTTGGCTAATGCATTCCAGTAAAAAACGCACCGCGGCTTGTTCCGCTAAATCTTCCTCACCCAGAACTTTTAGCAGTTTCTTCTTACTGATTATACCACTATTTTTTGTAATCGCCAAAATTACTGTTTCCTTAACTTTAACAAATTCAGGATGACTATGTTTTTCGCGAACCCTTTTTAAGGCTTCTCGAATAACTTGCCTGACTCGTTCGCGCGTTATCGTATATTTTCCGCCGATTTCTTCCAGCGTTAAGGCGCCGTCACCGCCTAAGCCGTAACGACTAAAGATTATTTCCTGAGATCTGGCCGATAAATCGCCAATAATCTCCTTAACCGCCAAAGAAAAAACACCTTTTTCCGCGGGGGCCTTTTTTGCTTCATTTATCGGATTTTTCATATCATTTGCGACTAAAAAGATTAAGCTTTTTGATATCAAATTATATTAACACATTCTCAATTTTTGTCAATATTTGGGGAAAATCTTCAAGTGCGGACCCTAAAAAGTAAACAAGCGAAGTAAAAATTTCTGACTTATCCTGAATCCATTAAATTAGTGGTAGCAAGACGTTGGAGGCTCGACCTCCATTAGGGAGGTCGAGCCTCCTTGAAACTAACAGTGCTTTATTTGATTTGGTGTTGGTTTCTGAAAAACATAATTTAAGTATGACCCGAAAAAATCACCCACCAAGGCGGATGATTTTTTCTGCAACGATTTTATTGTTCACTGCTCATCGTTTCCTGCTCCTTAAGCCTATTTTCTAATCTTTACCTTTAAATTCTTTTCTAAACTGGCGATAATTTTTTCCATTGTGGCGTCGGCCTCTTGGCTAGTTAACGTACGACTTTCGCCATTAAGCAAAAGATGAAAAGCGTAGCTCGAAGTTCCATCTTCAAAATCAAAAATATCAAACAAGTCCACGTCCACTAACAAATCGCCGCCCTCCGCTTGCATCACTTCTAAAATTTCGTCTACCCTCGTACCGTCAGTAACAAGCATCGCAAGATCGCGACTAACGTTTGGATATTTTGGAATCGCTTTAAACTCTCGCTCCGCGCTTGAAACCGCTTGGAGTAATTTCAAATCAAATTCAAAGAAAGCCACGCGACTACTGATCCCAAAGTCAGCCAACACCAACGGATTTATTTCCGCAATTACGCCAATCGGCTCCTGACTGCTCGTAATTTTTATTTCGCTAGCACGACCTTCGTGACAAAAAGCTTTTGAAACCTGTTGGAAACCTTCTTGAAGCTCGCCAAAATATTGATCCAAAATTCCTACTTGCAAAAGCAGATCCTCAGCTAATGATTTTGCCTGAAAAAACGAAGTTTGGCGCAGTTTATTTTTCCCATCTTTTTTAGCTACTTTTTCTTCCAGCAGCACCACCCCGCAAAGCATATTTTTTTCGTCTGGTAGTCCTCCGCTGTTGGCTAAAAAAACTTTTCCAATTTCAAAAAGCTGAATTTCCTTCGTAAACTTTAAATTTTCTCTAACATTTTTGAGCAAATTTGGGATCAGGCTCACGCGCAAAAGAGTTTGCTCTAAATTTCCGGGAGCTTCGAGTTCCAAATGCTGAAAACTTTTTAGCTTGGCCGTTTCGGCATCTTTTTGACTATAAAAAGCATAGTTATATACTTCGGAAAAGCCTTGGCCAACTAAAATATTTTTAACGTTTCTAGCAAAAATTCGCTGTTCATTAGCTATCGGCGGTTTAACGGAAACTAACTGCGCCGTCGCCTTAATTTTTTCGTAGCCGTAAACGCGACCGATTTCTTCGATTAAATCTTCTGGCGTCAAAACGTCCAAGCGAAAAGTTGGCACGCTCACCAGAAAAATCTTGCCAGCATTTTTCACACCAAAGCCGAGCGAAAGCAAAATCTTTTTGCTAACGCTAGCTGGGACATTTTCGCCTAGTAAAGAATTTACGTAATTTAAATCAAGCCTGACTGTCCAAGGTTTTACTGGCGCTGGATACTCATCAACAATCCCATCCAATTTAGCATCTGTAATATGCGTTAAAATTTCAATCGCTCGCACCATGGCTTTTTCGGCTAGATTTGGATCCAGACCTTTTTCAAAGCGCATCGCCGCGTCCGTTTGCAAGCCAAATTTATTTTTCGTTTTGCGAATCAGCGCTGGATTAAAAGTTGCAGACTCAAGTACAATACTGGATGTTTTTTCACTAACCCCACTATTTTTTCCGCCCATTACCCCAGCCAAAGCCAACGCGCCTTTTTTATTGGCAATCACGATATCTTCGCTAGACAACTTTTTTACACTGCCATCTAAAATTATAATTTCCTCATTTGCCTTAGCGCTTCTCACAATTATTTCCGCTACCCCGCCAGTTTCAATTTCCGCAAAATCAAAAGCATGTAGCGGCTGACCGAGTTCCAGCATGACATAGTTAGTCACATCCACCACGTTATTGATCGCTCTAATCCCACAGCTTTCTAGGCGAGCGGAAATCCACTGCGGAGATTTTTCAATCTTCACGTTATCTAATTTAGCCGCCAGATAGCGACTGCCTAAATCTTTATTTTCAATCGAAACCTTAACCTTGGCAGTTTTTTTCTTGGCTAGTTTTAAGCCATCATAATCAAATTCAATTTCTGAGCCAGTCAGCGCTGAAATTTCCCGGGCCAGGCCGACATGACTGACGGCATCATGGGCGCGATCTGGCAAAACTTTAATTTCTAAAATATGATCGTCTTGGCCCAGAATTTCTTTCAGGGGCGTCCCATTTTTTAAATTTTTCTCCAGCAGTAAAATCCCCGCGTGATCGCTACCAAGGCCAAGTTCATCGAGCGCGCAAAGCATCCCAAAAGATTTTTCGCCGCGAATTTCAGCTTCTTTAATTTCCATTCCATTGGTTGGTAATTTTGCGCCCACCAAGGCCACCGGTACTTTATCGCCCACCGCAATATTTTTCGCCCCACAAACAATAGCCAACACCTTATCTCCAACACTGACTTTCGTGAGTTGTAATTTATCAGCGTTAGGATGCGGCGTAATTTCCAAAATTTCACCCACCACAAAATTTTCAAAAGCCTTGCCAACTTTTTCCACGCCTTCAATTTCCAGCGCATGCATCGTAATACCTTGGATCAACTCTTCCAACGATAATTTTGTGCCCGAGATTTCCTTGAGCCAGTTATAAGAATATTTCATTTATAGTAATTAGCTTCATTAGCTTCATTAGCTTTTAGAAAAATTCTATAAGCTAACGCAGCTAAAAGCTATAAGCTATTTTAAAACTGTTTAATAAACCTTAAATCACCACTGTGAAAATGGCGGATGTCGTCAATTTTATATTTCATCATTGCCAGGCGCTCCAGCCCGAAACCCCAGGCAAAACCTTGGTATTTCCCTCTTGGATAACCGGAAGCGACAAAAACATTTTGATTCACCATCCCAGCACCTCCAATTTCCAACCAGCCAACATTCTTGCAAGCGCTACAGCCCTTGCCACCACAAATCGTACAACTAATATCAAATTCAAAACTCGGTTCGGTAAATGGAAAGAAGCTTGGTCGGATCCGAATCTGAATTTCTTTTTTAAAAAATTTCGAAAAAAATTGCTGGGCCACAAATTTAAAATTTCCAACGTTAATCTCATCCCCAACCACCAACGCTTCAAACTGATGAAAAGTATGTTCGTGGGTTGAGTCGCTTGCTTCGTTGCGATAAATCCTCCCCGGCGCAATAATCCGAAAGGGTGGTTGATGAGTTTCCATATACCTTATTTGCACATTTGAAGTGTGTGTTCGTAGTACAATACGATTTTTTTTATTTTCAGATTTTAACCAAAAAGTGTCCTGCATATCGCGAGCTGGGTGATCCTTTGGCATATTCAGGGCATCAAAATTGTGGAATTCATCTTCGACTTCTGGTCCATCAGCAATTTCAAAACCCATCGAAGTAAAAATATCTTCAATTTCATTTTGAATCTTAGTCAGCGGATGCAAATGCCCTTGGCGCATTTTCAAAGCTGGGATCGTCACGTCAATTTTTTCCGCCTGCGCGTCGAAAGATGAAGAAAGACTTTTTTTCTTTTCCTCTAGTAAAGTTTGAATTTCAACTTTAACACTATTGGCCAGTTGACCAACTTCACGTTTTTCCTCGACTGAGACATCTTTCAGCTGGCGCAAAATCCCCACAAAGTCGCTTTTGCGTCCCAAAAACTGGATTTCCAATTGCAAAATCTCCTCCACGTTTTTCGCCTTTTCAACAGCAGTTAAGGCCTCCTGTTTAATTTTAACAATTTTTTCTTTTAACATATTTTCATTTGTCATTCCGGACTTGATCCGGAATCTACTTAGCTTATTTCGCTAACCACAATATAATAGTGAAACTAGCTACAACAGAGATCCTGAAACAAGTTCAGGATGACATTCGTTAATGCTGACTTTTCTTATAATCCAATCTTACCAAGTTAAGCCCATTATGGCAATAAGCTTGACTATAAACCAATACTAGCTATATTATAAGCAAAGAAAGTTAGCGCACTACCAATTCTTTAAAAAATCAACATTCAACCACAAGGAGGGTGATAATATGGCAAACCAGAAAAAAGTTTCCATAAACAAGTTCAGAAAATGGCTCCAGGGAGTCAAAAAAATTAAACTATCAAACAGCACAAAAATTTCAATTTTTATTGGTTTATTGTTAGCAACCCTGAACTATTTCATCAATTTAGTATTCCATCCAGCAGTAATTTTCATCTTAACCTTCCTAGCTGGATATGTTTTTTTTCTTTTGTTATTTTTCGCTGTATCAATCTGGATGAGCTACTCCTCATCAATCATCCAACAAAATCAAAACTACCGCAAAAAACAATGGGATCTCCATCATCAAATTATTCAACTTCGCCAAGTAAATTTTGAACTCAAGATAACAGCTAGTATAAATAGGGATATCATAGAGAACACATTCTTTTACATTAATCACAGAATAAAAAAGGGCGGGAAGATATTTAATAATTAATCAATATCAAAAAACAAAAAGCCGGAAATGTTAAAAACATTATCCGGCTTTTATAAAAAAATAAACCGTTACGATAAAACAGCATTGCTCGAGTCGGAGATGTTGAACTGATAAGAATTAACTCTAAAAACCAAACTAGCTAGCTGCAATAATTTCCAAAATCTCCTCGAAACTCGAAACTATTTTGAAAGGCTCACCTTTTTCGAGTCGGTCTCTTTTGTGAAAACCAAAATCAACCGCAATCACCTTGACCCCAACTTCTTTCGCCTCTAGAATATCGCCCAGCGTATCAGTCACAAACACGCAATCCTCAGCTTTCAACTGGTACTTCTCAAATAAATGCCTGAATTTTGCGACTTTCGATTGGTGAGTTTCGGCGCCCAAAATTTCCTGAAAGATATGCGTGCAATTATTATTTTGAAAATAAGTATTCAGGGTTTTTTCTTGATTAGAAGAAATAATAAATAAAGGATATTGCTTAGCTAATTTTTCTAAATTCTTTTTAACCTCTTTATCCAGCGTCAAAAATTCCAATTCCTTATTATACAATTCTGAAATCTTTTGACCAACTTCCCTGGTAAGCCTAGCATCCTGAAAAACATTTCCACTAAAAATATCCCGGAAGCTTTCTTCCGTAAGAGCTTCCCCTATAATTTTTTTACTTACCTCATAGCTAATTCTAAAGGTATCCTGAATCACCCCATCAAAATCAAAAATAATCGCCTTTTTCATTGTTTTTATCTCAATAAATTAATTTCATAGCCTAAAATCTCATCCTCCACAAAAATATCTCTCCACTTCCATAAATGGATATATGGAAGTACCAGACATTTGTCAAATACTAGTCAATATACTAGTCAAATAGATTCTTAATGAATCTATGGTAGGGATATTTATCAAGCAAGCTTTCATAGGTTGGATCTTTTTTTAGATTCTCTTTTTTTTCAATGGCTGAAACCCTACTCTTAAGCCATGTCGTATATTTTTCGTCCCCTTTATGCAACCATTTATCAGTAGCATTTATAGTTTGACTACTAACCCGCAACTTTCGCATTATTTCCTCATAACTTTTCTCATCTAGAAGCATCCGCGCAATCTGAATTCTGCGAGCCATCATTAGAGATTCACTAGAAGTAAATAGCCCCAGAAAAAAATCCACAATCTCCTGTTTAGTTTTTAATTTTGAAATAACCTCAAACAAACTATCAATCGCTTGAAATTTTTCACCTGGATCAATTGTGTGTGGTTTTACTTTTGACATATGATTTTATTTTTTTTCTTAATTTTTATCTTTAATGGGCACACTTCCATAAATGGATATATGGAAGTATACCATATTGATTCATTAGGATTAATAAAGTTTTCCACCAAGGGGAACTTCTCGTTCGGGAATTATTAAAGTGCATTCGTGCTTTTTGTAGGGCAAGCCAACTAGCGCGTTCTTGCAATAATATGAAGCTCATGAAAAATATGCTTTCCCAATTTTCTATGCATTCCTCATCATCGGTTCAATGTCTCTGACTTGAACCGCACTGTTCTAAATATAAAAATAATTTTACTGCTGATTTTGACTAGCTTTTAAGTTTCGCTGTTCATTATCCAAGCGCAGGCGAAGCAGAAATAGGGCGTCTTCCTTGAGGTGAGCTTTGACCCAGTCTTTTTGCTTGGCATCAAGGAGTTCTCCGAGACCAGCCAGAATGTCATTTTCTTCAATGGTTTCCAACGCTGCGATTGATTTTTCGAGAAATCCAGCAACTGAAAGACCCGAGCGCGCTTTGACAATTTCCGCGTTAAAATCCCAACCATTTTTCAAGAAAAACCAAACATCAAAAATATCTCGATTGGCAGTTCCGATTCGGTCAGTC
>CAILTR010000111.1 GCA_903837175.1 uncultured bacterium | reverse complement strand
GATAATCTTTTCAAAATTTATCAAAAGAAAAAAGGTCTAGAGAATGTTGATTTAACTAAACAATTAAGCCCTTCTTTAGCGTCATTTTCAAATGTGCTAGAAAATGCAGTTTCGGTGTCATAGTTAAATGATTTGACACGTCTTTTTCGAAAAGAATTAAAATACTTATGCACACATGTTTTTAACCCAACTAAATACAGGCTAATATTCATTTTAGCTTTATTTATAAAAAATTATTTTTAAGCATTGAAATTTATTCAGAAGCTCAAATAAATTAAATTCAAATTATTATTTTGAATACTTTTATTTATCTCAAAGCTTATATTTAAAAGCTTCTCTCTTTTTAGCAAACTTATTAGTCTAAAATTATGACTAATGTCTTGGCTAGCGGTAGAGGTTTGGGCAATTCGCGCCAACGCAGTTTGAGCGAAAAAAGCCATGCCGATGCCGATTGAGAAAAAAATTCTTATTTTATTTTTTTCAGTTAACTTATTCATCCTAGCAGCTATTTACTAGCGATCCTTATTTATTTCGCTCTTTTTTTAATTTTTTACTGCCCAACTAAAAATATCTTTAAACTGCGCCGTAATTAAATCGATAACCGAAGCTTGTTTTTTTCCAGTATAGACACTGAAATTTTCCGAATGACCCTCGTTTCCCCATCGATCCACAGCCGAAATCATAAAGGTGTAGCGTTGAGATTGTTCCAAATCAGCTAAAACTAAAGCGTGTGAATAACCAAAGCCCCCCTCCAAAAGTTTTTTTGAAATGCCACCCTTATCGTAGGAGACATCAGAACTAGCCATCTTATTCGTCTTCCAGCGAATCAAAAGATTAGATTGAGAGCCATCCTTAGAGGAAAGCATTTCACTGCGAACATTATTTATTTGCAATGGCAGCGAAGCTGTTTCACTCAATAAAAGCTCCGAGCTTCCGCCAAAAGATATTTCTCTGACTTGATATTGTTCACTTTTTAAAAAAGTTTTTGCTAGTTGATCAGCGGTAGCCGCTGAAGAATCGATTGCTGGCGTAACCCCACTAACATCATTAGCAAAAGTATTTCCCGCGTCTGCTGGAATTTGCGTCGCAACATCTTGCGGTGCAGGGCTCTGCACAAGATTACGACTACGTTGCCAAAAAAATAAGCCAACGACTAAGGCGATCACCAGCAAGACCAGCAAAAGCTTAGGTATCTTTTTAAATTGCGTTATTTTTTCTCGGAAGAAAAGAGCTACCTTCATCCTAAAACTGTCCACTGTTGGAACAGCATTTAAATCATTTTCGTTTTTCATTTTTTTATTTTTTTCCTTTTACTAGAAAGAAAGATAGATAGATATAATTTTACTTTTAAATCATAGCACAATTTTTAGTTTTTTTAAATAGCCTTTTAGCCTAAATTGACACTGCCCAAAAGTATTATTTTTTTCTAAAAATTCTAGCGTTTTTCTCCAAATAAAAAAGTGTGTAATACCCGAAAGTAGACCGCACACCCTTCGCGCTCACACTGATAAAATCGGTGGCGTGTTAAATTATTTATTCAGTTTTTTGTCTAAAAGCTAAGCGCAAAAAAGGAGAGCTCCAAGCCCTCCCCCAACCACCCCAAATCCCCTAATTCCCCAACCCCTCGCGCAACTTTTTTAAAATTAGCGCAGCCTCCTCGCGTCCGCCAAGTCCGAAAGCTAGCCCTGTTGCTAGCGAAAGCGCAGCTACCAAGCCGATAAAAATGGTATTAACCAGTGAAGTGGCGATCCCTAATTGAATCAGCGCCGCCAAGATTCCGAAAATTAAAATTGACCATTTTGCAATTGTCGCTAGCAGCGTCGCGCTCATAATTCCCGCTACCCGCACACTACCGCGCACCAGCGTATAAGCAAGGCCACCCATCACAAAAGCGATGGTTAAAATAACTGTTGCTACGACGACGTTCGGTAAATAGAAAATAATATTATTTAAGAATTCCGTCACTTGTGCCAGGCCTAAAATATCAGTTGCGGCCATTAGAAAAACTAGCATTAAAAACCATTTTACCAATTCACCCAAAAATTGGGAGACTGAAAAATCAATCCCCATTTGCTTCAGCTGTTTCGAGACATTAAAACGCTCAATCGCTCGATCAATTTTCATCGTATGAATTATTTTTGCAACAATTTTACCAAAAATAGAAGCTAGAATCATCCCAACTAAAAAAACGAGCAACGCCCCCACCAGGGCCGGCAGGAAATTAATAAACCTTTCCCATAATTGGAGCAATGAGCCCGTTATCGCTTCCCCCCAAGTTTGCATGTGCGTCATAAGACTTTTTTTATTTTAAAAAATTAACCGTATTTATATTATACCCCAAACTCCCCAACTCCCCTAACCACCCCAAACCCTAGTTCCCAAACTTCAGCGTCGCTCCTCCGTTATAGACATTGGCAATCTGCTCCTTGGTCAGGACGTAATTATAGATACGGACATCGTCAATGGAACCGTTAAAATATCCCCCTCCGGGATCCTTACCAATTTTAAAGCCATTAAGTACCGTATTAGTATTCATAGAGCCACTATTTACCAATATACCATTTTCGTATAAATAATAATTTGACCCATTATAAATTACCACCAAATGCATCCAAAAATTCAAATGTGCCACACTGCCTTTTATTTGCGACCCCCATGCTGATATATAATATTGGTTTGAGGTATTAATCCCAATTTCAAATGCACTATTAGAACTACCAGTACCATAAGCAAAAGCAAGATGCCAATTATTATTCAATAAAGCTGGCTTAACCCACAAGGATAGCGTCCTGGGGGAGGCACCACTCGGAAAATTTGCATCACTACCACTCACATAATCATCCGTTCCATCAAAATTTAAACTACTTCCAAATTTCCCCATTGCGCCATTTCCCCAGATAGTTCCAGGGGCAGCGCAAGTGCCGGCTGAAGTTTGTAAACCGCCCGCGCCGACGATGAGCGTGCCGTCATGAGCATTGCCGGATGAATCATGAATCGCTGAACCTTGGCATTCGTCCATTTTCCACCACCCCACCGGCCCACCACGGTTATAGTCCCAGGCGACTTGGGCTGGGGTCCGGGCGTAAGGGTAGATAAGGACTTGGTCAATAGAACCATGAAAATACCGGTAAGCAGAACCGCTTCCATCACGCTGTCTTCCTATTTGGAATGTTGCATTCGTATAAGAAATGGACCCAGTCCACGAAGGATTTGTTAACGGTTGGCTTATTCCGTTGAAATATATCTTCGCATTTTCATTGGCCTGTCTTGTAGCCTCAATATGTACCCATTGATTTAGAGGTATTGCAGTAGTGGTGTTTGCCTGATGCCATGATCCATCACCAATTTGAAAATGGATATGCCCAGGTGAATTCGTCTGGCCATCGGAATTTGTCCGTCCATCTAAAAAGATAGAAGCGCCAGCCACGTTCGAATCATTCTGACTACCAACAATGAGACCAAGTAGGTCTCCGGTGTCAGGATAATGAGTGACATATACCCACGCGCTCAATGCTATCTGATTCTGAATTTGTAACGAACTAGGAACAGGGTTCCCGATAGATACATAATCATCCACTCCATCAAAACTAACTCCGCTTCCATATTTTCCCCGATCCCACACTGGCCCATTAGCCAGTGTCCCCGTGTTATTATTCCCCGAAGTGTCATTGGCAACTGTGCCAGTATTTTCATCCAGTTTCCATTCGGCT
>CAILTR010000110.1 GCA_903837175.1 uncultured bacterium | reverse complement strand
GATAATCTTTTCAAAATTTATCAAAAGAAAAAAGGTCTAGAGAATGTTGATTTAACTAAACAATTAAGCCCTTCTTTAGCGTCATTTTCAAATGTGCTAGAAAATGCAGTTTCGGTGTCATAGTTAAATGATTTGACACGTGGTTGGGGGCTAATTTGCACCCCAAATGCAAAATTGTTTCATTTTGAATCCGCCAGCCGTAAATCAGATATCAAAAATAGTTATAAAATCATGGAGTCATTTAATCATCTAATCATTCAAACATTTAAACAATTTAGCATCAAAAGTAGCGGGTTTAATTCCAAAAAACTTCAACGCTACCGCCAATTCCTCAAAGAGCGGGCGTATTTGAGGTGGAAGTGGGAAAGGAATAAATTCTAGGTGTCATACTAAATTTAAATTAATTCCTTCTCGCAATTAGCGGTTATTTGGTCTATTTTAAGCCAAAATTACGCTAATCTAGACTCTGTCTTGATTAATCTGCTATTTACTGCTATAATCTGATATAGAGGTTATATCATTAATTAGGAGTAATTTTATGAACGATAATAGTGCAAAATTTGATAATCGTGTCAAGAATCCCGAACCGCACATTGTGGCTCTTTTGACGCAGATTGATGGCGCCAGGGGTGAGTTTAAAGCTGGCCTGCGAATGACTTCACAGGCGATAATCAAGCTTAAAAAATCAACTTTGATCACTTCGGCTGGCGCATCGACTCGTATTGAAGGATCCAGGCTAAACGACGAGGAGGTCCAGAAGATTATGCAGGGTTTGGCGGTTTCCAAGTTTGCTGACAGAGATTCACAGGAAGTGCAGGGTTATCTTGAGACTCTGCAAAACGTTTTTGACAGCTATCAAAGCTTGCCATTTCGAGAAAGTACTATTCAATCATTACATAATGAACTGCTTAAGTATTCTACCAAAGACGAGCAACAAAGGGGTCAATACAAGAAAAAAGAAAACGCTGTTGGTGTCGTGGGTCCAGACGGACAGGTGACTAAAATAATATTTGAAACTACTCC
Source organism: uncultured bacterium (assembly GCA_903837175.1). Taxonomy (GTDB): domain Bacteria; phylum Patescibacteriota; class Minisyncoccia; order Moranbacterales; family GWC2-37-73; genus CAIPMZ01. The sequence continues at coordinate 5,761 of CAILTR010000110.1, read as the reverse complement.
GGCCTATCTGGCACCAATAGAAATGCAAGCACTTGTAGAGTGGACGGCGGAGGCGTTTGCGAAGAATCGTTTTCATCCATTGCTTATTATTGCCAACTTTGTTATTGAATTTTTAAAGATTCATCCGTTTGAAGATGGAAACGGACGTCTTTCTCGAGTGCTTACTAATCTTTTTTTGCTCCAGCACGGCTACCAGTTTATTCAGTATGTTTCGCATGAGCAATTAGTCGAGAAGCGAAAGGATGAATATTATATTGCCCTGCGTAAATCACAAGAAACTTTCAAGACCGATCGCGATACTATTTCCCCTTGGCTTAATTTTTTTCTGGCCATTATAAATGAACAGGCGACTATTGCCTTAGTTTATCTGGAAGAAGAAAAAATTGAAGATACTCTCTCGCCTAAACAATATGAAGTTTGGCATTATATTTCTGGCGTCAGTGAAGCTAGTCCGAGCGATATCATGAAAGCTACTGGCGTGCTTATGCCGACTGTGCGTCAAGCGTTGGCTCGCTTGATAGAGCTTAAAAAAATAAAACCAATCGGTCGAGGGCGGGGAACTAGATATGTAAAAATATAATAATTTTACTATCTAGCAAGAGGATGAAAATGCCTAATTTACCTGCCTACCTGCCTATCGGCAGACAGGTCGGCAGACAAGCCGGCAGGCAGGCAATGTCTAATAACAAAGGAATAGACTTTAGATTTAAAAATAGAAAAATCGGAGCTGAGCTCCGATTTTTTAGGTTGCGTTGAATTTTTTCTAGGCGAATTTTTCTTCCAGTTTTTCCACCCGATAATCCAGCGTATTGTATTCAATCTTATCGACTTTTTGAATCAGAGTTCGCTCAATTCGGTCAGTGGTTGCCTGGAGTTCTCCAATATCTGCGTTGACCTTCTTAAATCCATCATCCATTTTTTTATCCATCTCATCAAATCTGTTAGCTATAATTCTTGCTAAATCTCCTATTTTTTCATCTGTCTGCTTGGCTAAGCTTTCTATTTTTTCATCTGTCTGCTTGGCTAAGCTTTCTATTTTTTCATCTGTCTGCTTGGCTAAGCTTTCTATTTTTTTATCTGTCTGCTTGGCTGATTTTTCGAAACCAGCAGTCATTAATTTAGCCAAATCCTCAATAGTCATTTCTTTTTTTGTTTCCATAATGTTTTTTAAGTAATTTTTTTATAACTAAATTATACAATGCAGTCTCTTCAGCGTCAATAGAATGGAGTCATTTAATCATCTAATCATTCAAACATTTAAACAATTTAACATCCAAGTTAACGGGTTTAATTCCAAAAAACTTCAACGTTATCGCCAATTCCTCAAAGAGCGGGGATATTTTTCCCAGAAATGGGGAAGGGATGAAAATGCCTAATTTTTAATGCCTAATGTCTAATGTCTAATAACAAAGGAATAGATTTTAGATTTTGGATCTTAGATTTTAGGGGAACTCCACCCAGGGCAGTCTTCGGCAGGGAAATATTTTTTAAAAAGTTAAGTTGACGATTTTATGTTGGGTGATATAATAAAAATATGAAGAAAGAAAACGTGGTAGATATGAAAATAGATATTAAGGATATCAAAGAAAAACTTAAATTTTAATATTTTAAAAAATGTCATTTATACAAAGCTATTGACAGAGCCTATATAAATATGGAAAAAATACAGAAGGTGAGTGTGGCATTTCTTATAATCTCAGGCGTAGCTGCGGCGATTACTTTTGGATTTCTCTTACTCGTGTTCCCAGTCGTCTTTCTTATGGGATTTGACGCGCCAGGGTCACGCTTGTTTTCTTGGTATACCGTCCAATCTATTTTGAGTTTTATATTTTTAGACGGGAGGATTGTTTCGGCGTTGTTGTTTGGATGCGCGATGTACCTGTATCACACGAAGTCGAAGTATCGTTTATCAATTATTTTTTGCATATTATCGATTCTCTCGGCCGCGGGAGCCAAATAAATGGGGTCAGGTACCTTTTCAGCCAAATAAAAGGGGTCAGGTACCTTTTTAATAACAATAACGACATTGATTTTTGTTTCAAGCTTCGAAAACTTGGTTATAAAATAATTTGCACCCCAAATGCAAAATTGTTTCACTTTGAATCCGCCAGCCGTAAATCAGATATCAAAAATAGTTATAAAGTCATAGAGTCATTTAATCATCTAATCATTCAAACATTTAAACAATTCAACATCAAAAGCAGTGGGTTTAATTCCAAAAAACTTCAACGCCATCGTCAATTTTTGAAAGAAAGGGCATATTTTTCCCAGAAATGGGGAAGGGATGAAAATGCCTAATGTCTAATGTCTAATAACAAAGGAATAGACTTTAGATTTAAGAATAGAAAAATCGGAGCTGAGCTCCGATTTTTTAGGTTGCGTTGAATTTTTTCTAGGCGAATTTTTCTTCCAGTTTTTCCACCCGATAATCCAGCGTATTGTATTCAATCTTATCGACCTTCTTGATAAGGTTAGCTTCAGCACGATCAACTTTCTTTCCTATGATGTCAATTTTTTCTCCTAATTTCAGAAATTGCGCTTGCGTCATTGTAGCTAGTTCTTCATTGGATGAATCAATCTTTGCTCCTAGCGTTTTTTCAGTTGCCTCAATTTTTGCTCCAAGTGTTTTCGTAGTTGCCTCAATTTTTGCTTCAAGTGTTTTCGTGGTTAAATCAACTTTTGCTTCAAGTGTTTTTGTGGTTAAATCAATCTTAGTATCTAAGCCTTGAATCAGGCTAGCTAAGTCATCAAGAGTGATCTCTTTGTTTGTTTCCATACTTTTTTCTTAAGTAATTTTTATAGCTAAATTATACAATGTGGTCACTTTAGCGTCAATAGAATCATTCAGTCAGCTAATCATGTAAACACTTAAAAAACTAAATAGCAAAAGTGGGTAACTCCGCCGAGGACGGTTCTTGGGAGGGGATTGTTTTGGGAAAAAGAGTCTTAAGATAGGAAGAAACAAAAAAAGCAGTAAGTCTAGTTATCCTTATTGGATAGTTAGACCTACTGCCAGGCATTTTCAAAAAAAACGATGGTATTCTCCGCTTGATTCTTCTCCCCATTCGCTCTCGCTTTTGATGTTAGGAGGTTTTTCAAAATCATGCAGGAACAGAAAAATTGCTCCAACTGCTAGTGCGGTTGCAAGAATGCCCAGATTCCAGATTCTATTCATATGGCAAATTTTTGGTGGTTGGAAAAGTGTTGCATAATAAATAAATCAGGCTAGCCTAGAAAATGTTGGTTTAGCCACCATTTTTTAATATTCCATTTCTCATCAATGAGTATAAGAGCACAAAACGCACTAACCATAAATGAGCCATAAAAGAAGAAATCCATCAAGGCGACGTGCTTACTTACCGTAAAAACCTGAAACAGGAAGGGCAGGAGGAAGGAAGCATAGCAAGTTCTCTTTGTTTTTCTCAGTTTTTTTACTCCTTTTTCCTTTTTAATTCCCAGGATGATTCCTAGGAAACCGAGAAATGTTAATGACGTAACAACAAAAAAAGTAGCAAAAGAAGGTTCTGCACTTTTAAGCAGTACAGAAATCGATACAAGTCCTAAAAGAGAATAAAAAAATCCAATTAGAATAAGCATTAGATCACTCCTTTTTTAAGGGTTATTAAGTTCTAAAATTAACTGTCATAATCATTGCATAAAATGCTTGTTTGTCAAGCCCCCGCCTGAATTAGCTGCAATTACGTGTGGCTAAAAAAATAGTCAATAAATGCAATGCTAGCCCTCTTTTATTACACAATAATTTAAAAAAACGCGCAAGTTGTAGGTTTTATGGGGTTGTGGTAAGCTGGGAGGGTAAATTAACTATTAAAAATAGGCTTATGCATTTGGATAAAAAAAGGGAAGAGCAATTAGAAAAAATAGAATTTGAATTGGAAAAAGAATACGATCAAGCACAACTTGAAGATCAAAAATCTTCCGAAAAGATTATTGAAACTGAAAATGAAAAAGAAAAAATTGAGAAAGTTAAACAGGTTGAAAAGGTATTGGTTGATGTTGGAGAAATACTTAAAAAGAAAAAAAGAGATTTATTTTTTGAGTTAACCTTGTTTTTTATTCTTGGAGCTTTAATTGGGATTACGCTTAAGACAGAAGCAGTAAAAAAAATTACCATTGGTTTTAATGATTATCAAATTCCGGTTCAAGTTGTGCGGTATGATGTAGCGGAACTGAAAAGAAGTTTACTGCAAAAAGCTGCCGAGCAGCAACAGCAACAGCAACCAGCGATCAATGGTCAGGAGCCAGTAACTGGTAATCAGTAAGCAATAACTAGTAATCAGTAATCAATAACTAGTAAATAGTAATTACTAACTAAAAACGTATGACAGACAAAAAAGAAATTAAGGAGGCTGAAATCTTAAAAGAAGAGCTTGGTCATCCGGAAGAAGAAATCTTTGTAGAAAAAGAGCAGTCAGTCGAAGAAGTTTTAATTGACTCAGTTGATGAAAAAAATCATAAAATTAAAAACTTAATTTCAGTGGTAATTTTATTGGCTGGTTTGTTCGTTGGTAGCTTATTTGTGGACATTGTGCAGCTAATTCGTGGCGGCGGTTTTTCGCAGCACGCTTTAAATAGCACGGATGTTTTTCAATCAGGTGGTAAAACTTGGGTTGCTTATACGGAACCAATGGTCACAGTTAAGGTTATTAGTGACGATATTTGCGGGGATGCTTGCAAGCCAGATGAAGTTCTGGTTGGAATCAAAGGCGCGCTGCCAACGATGCTAACTGAAAAAATCGACGCTAATTCTAAGGAAGGTAAAAAATTAATTGAGCAATTTAAAATTAAAACAATCCCGGCCTTTATCTTTTCGAAAGAAATTGAAAAAACGGAACTCTTTGCTAAAGCGCAACCTTTCCTGGATAAGCAAGGTGAATCTTATGCGATTAAATCAGCCGAAGCTGGTTTTCCAGTCGGAAAATATGTAGTAGCGCCAGAAATTTCTGCGGGAGATATTAAAATTGGATCAGATGATGCTAAGGTAAAAGTTATTACTTTTGGTTATTTCCAAAGTCCTAGCGATAAGAAATTCTATCAGGAGATTATTACGCCAATGCTAAAAGATTATGGTGATAGGATTCAGTTTGTTTTTAAAAATTATTTCCCGCCAGCTTCTATCCTTGGAGCTCAGGCTGCAATGGCTGGAGAGTGCGCTAATGCGCAAGGAAAGTTCCTGCCTTATACTGAAAAACTTTTTACCGGGCAACTTGTTTGGGGAAAACTTAAAGATGCTTCGGCAATCTTTAAAGGTTACGCTGCCACCACTGGACTTAACGCGGGCGACTTTAATAAATGTTTAGATACGAAACAATTCCAAGCTCAAGTGGATGCTACTTTAGCGGAAGGTCAAGCCTTCGGCATTCAGGCTACGCCTTCGATGTTTATTGGAAGCGACCTCCAGGCAACTACGGTTGTCTATGAGGAAATTAAAAATGTCTTAGATGCGCAACTGAATAAATAGCTTATAGCCCCAGTGGCATTTGTCATGGGGTAAACTTTGTTAGCTTATAGGAAGCAGGATGAAAACGAGGCAAGTGCCTCGTTTTTCGTTGCCCGCGGCGAATTTTTTTTAGTTAAGTACAGATAAGAACTTAGCAAGACTACGGGACTGTCAATTTAATTGTGTCTGGCCTCCTTTTGGATTAAAATATTTAAATTCTTTGACGGGATATTTCATGAAGTTTTTTTCTTCAAATTCCTTGGTAATCATAAAAACATAATCGAGTAAACTATCTGGACTTTC
>CAILTR010000109.1 GCA_903837175.1 uncultured bacterium | reverse complement strand
ATCGAACAAGAATCCTCTTTTACTGTGGGAAACTGGATATGACAATCTAACGGCGAAGTAAAATGAAATTTTCGTTCCATTAAAATCCGCGAAGAGCCATAAATATGTTCGCAGTAAATTTTGTTGTCATTGCTGATATCTCCGATTTAAGTAATTATTTATCTCCATAAAACTTGTGGTATGCAACAACGGATTCTACATAAACAAAAAAGTTTTCTATTGCTTTTCTTATATTAGTTGCCTGAAGAGTTTTATTAATTGCCACATCCATACATTCGGTAAACGCCTCTGTCTTTGGATTTCTTCCTTTAACGTAGGCAAGTTGAGGCTTCAATAATATCAAGGAATTTTTAATGTTATCAACATTACCTTCCGAACTTTTTATTTTATTAAAATCTAATTTAAGCTTATTAACAGCGCCATAAAAATTTCTTATTTGATTAGCTTTTATATCTTTTTTCCTAAATAATTCACCCCCAACTTTTGCCTGTTCAATAATTATTTCATAACTTAAATTATCAAGATTATCTGATAACAAAGGCAATACATTATAATTTTTATAGGAAGACATTTGATATTCTCCTTTTTAATTTTTTGATTTTCGGGTTATAAGCAAAATATAATTTGTTATAATCTGGTAATGCAAAACCATTTCAGAGGTCTTTTCCTCCATCAGTCTTTTTGCTAATTTTACTTTAAGATGCTCAATTCTTTCAAGCTTACCCTTATTGTAAATACAGATCTTATCAGCAGTTATTCCGTGTGGCTTTTTGGCAAAAAGCCATGTTAAACGCATTGACAAATGATGCAATTTTGGAAGATCAAAATCACCATTCTCTCGAACAACTTCCTTAAGCTGAAGCAGAATATGATGAAGCATAGAACGTGAGAAGTTTCGTTCGTTCTCAATCGGTTCAAATAGTTCTTGAAATTCTTCAGCAAGCAAAACCTGCGCATTAAGAGTTTCCCATTTAACAACTGTCTCAAATATATTTACCGCATCTTTATCTGGAATATTCTGATCAAAGTTATAATTTTTAGCCTCAGCTTCAAGTTCTCCAGCATCTGAACCCGCTTTCTGCACAGGATAGTATGAAGCACATTGAAGAATGCCAGACGAAAGTGTCAGATAAAGATTATTACAACAAAAAGCTTTAAAATCAATATTCAGTTGTAGCGCAAAACGAAGGACATTGATCCATGATCCTGCAACAAAAGCATCGTCACCACCTGAATAGGTTATATAGCAAGAATATTTTTCGGCAAGCTTATTGAAATAGTAGCAGAAAAAATGAATTAATTCACGACTTAAAGCAACAACATCATAGAGACTTGTTTTTCCACTGTTTTCAAGTCCAAAAGCAAAAATAGCGCCAAGGTTATCAAGATCAAGACGCATTACAGAAAGAAGCGGATATTCAAGGCTACCATCCTTACCATTCTTTTTTGATAATGTTTCAAAATCATAGATCTCTTTTTTTCCATCACTAATGTTAAATGGCACATATAAGCCAAAAAACTTGAAGCCATAAGAGACATCACTGATACCAGCTTTTATAAATTTATCCGAAAGATTTAGAAAATCTTCAGGTTCATTTATAAAAAAAATCCTGACCCTTTTGATTTTCATGGAATCTCTCAATTTGTCAACTACAGAATAGTCTTTGATCAACACCCAACTAATACCCAACCCTTTAAAACAAATGGACATACCTTTATCAGACATTATCTCAATATTGCTATCATCATACACCTGAAGTAGAATACAATCCTTTGTCAGTGCCTCCCCTATCATGCGAAATGAATCATCTAATGAAAGATTTGAAGATGTACGCCAATCAATAGTCTGACCAAAAAGTTCAAGACTTGAAACTGCTTTTTGTTTTTTAGCCTGATTAATCTTCTTTTCAAGCAGATTAGAAGTAATGCTGAAATTATCAACAAGATCAGAAGGGGCTTCTATGCTTGCAATAACAAGCACCAAACGCAATTGAAATGACTCGAAAAAAAATCTGTTAATCCTTATCTGAAGTTCATAAATTTTGTTCTCTATCTCAGGTTCATTTGGTGCAAGAATTGTAAAATGACCACCACCGCAATAAAGAATATTTGCTTCTTGTAAACCTAATTCATAAATAAAATAGTCAGCTATTGTTTCCGTAAGAAGTGTTATGTAGAAGGATCTTCCCCGTAGTCTTTTAGCTTTATTTTTGCCTTCAGCAGGCTGTCCTGACGTGGCATCAGATGTGTGGTATATAAAATTCGGCCCTTCGCATAATTTAGTGGAATGAGGGGATAAAATCGTAGACTGCTGTATTTCAATCCCGACCTCAAATATGCAAAAACTAACCGAGCACTACCAACAACTGTTGGGATTTCCTGCCACCTGGGAAGTCGATGAT
>CAILTR010000108.1 GCA_903837175.1 uncultured bacterium | reverse complement strand
TTTTCACCCTTGATAGCTGCAAGGGCTACTTGGGCTTTTTCTTGAGCGCTAAAGGTTTTGTGTATTTTGGTCATAAATTTGAGTTAATATTTCCCTCTAAGTTTAACATATTTCGTGTGCAGATTCCTGGGACCATTATAAACACTGGAAAATGTTGAAGGCGTGATTGAAAAATTTGCAAAGATTGAGGTTGATTCCATTTTATTATTTGCTGAAATCAGCATTAAATCAATTTCAACACTTGCCAAAATCAGCATTGAACAACTTGAGTTATTCGCCAGCCTTGGCGATGATATAACTTCAACACTTTTCAATGATTCCTTGCCAGCTTGCGAAAATTGTCCACCTGTAAAATACGACGTATGTGACTCAATCTTTAAAAAGGAGTGGGCGCAAAAGCAAAGGTAACTTACAAAATTTGTAAAACACAAAGCCACTCCCAACCCAGGGTGTGGCTTTCTTTATTTTTAGTTATTTTTTAATAGACAAACTATTGACAATCGACTAGAATAGCTATACTATCTAGGGTCAGTTTTTTAACAACAACCGACTAAAAAATACTAGCCAAACTTTTCCTAAATGCACTCAACCGGAGATTACCATGCCACACGAACAAACCAGGAGAGACAAGGAAGTATCAGCCGTTCTGAATCGTATAATATCTGAGAATCAGAAGCAAGAAGTTATTGCCTTGGTTAAAACGGGTCACACCGAATATCGCGTAACCCTATTGGATGGAACGAACTTCATCGCCGATTCAGTGAGTTATGATGAGCAAAAGGGTGAGATTGCTTTTGTATTAAAAAAGCGTGTTAAAGTAAGAATCATCAAAGAGCACGCAACTTCTGCCGCACCAAAAGAAACATTTTTTGGGCTTGGAAATTTATTCAATATTATACCCGGAGCAATTAAGAAGGGCCTTGAAGCTATCCAAACCTTTGCACAAAATAGTATAACGACGTGCATTGAAACAGCTGCGGGAATTCTTGTTACATCTTTAAAAGTTTGGGATTATCTCAATTCTCTAACCGAAGAAGCTCTCCAGGAATTCATTTGTGTCTATTGTGATCTTTCGGAAATTTGGGAGCTATTCATTGAAAAGCTTCAAGAGGATGAATATCCGCACGATTCATTAGCCATCGCTTGGGCAGTTAGTCCAACTGTTTTTGAAAACTATCCCGTCCATTGAAAGGATATTCGTGAGTCTTTTTCATAGTCCTGCTTCGTTTTTCGAAGTAGGACTGTTTTATTATCTAACGCAAAAAGTCAAATATTAAAAAAGCAAAAAACTTTTTTAATGGACAAATCGCTAACAATCGAATAGAATGGCGTTACTATCGAAAATCAGTTTCTTAATAACATTAAAAAAACAGAGGAATTCATTATGACAGCCCCCCTGATTATCCTTATTGGAGTTGTCTCGGTTGACCCAATTGAACCGACAGTCGAAGAAGTTTTACCTGAAATGGAAAGCAACTCACTCGTTGCTTTAATTATCCTTGAAGAACCATTTACTTGCTGCGAAAAAGAAAACATCAAAAAGGATATCACCTTTGCTGATATTTTCTGGGATGATGAAGAAAAGTAGCAAAGCTACACCTAACCCCACAAGCCACCTTCAAAAGTGGCTTTTAACTTATCGAGATAAAACTCAGCGCCATATTTTCAATTATAGTTTTCTGCGAAGGATTATCACTTGATAGCTCAAATAGTTTACCGCCAGAAATCCAGACCACGCCAACCTTTTGCGTAACTGACTGCCCTTGAATTTCTTTAGTATATTCATAAAACTTTTGATTGTTGTTAGTAACTTTTTCGTCCCAAGAAAGCAATTTATCTGCATATGATCCTCTATTAGGTCCGCCAGCTCCCGAAATAACATAACTCTTAATATCAAAGTTTTCCGCAACAAAATCTCCCTTATTAAGAGTTAAACTAACATAAGGAATTTTATTACTAATCAAAGTCAGCAAGGGATCAGTTGAGCTACTAACTGCGTCTGCATTCTCTCCAGCGTAAAAAAGAATCTTAGAAAGATTTGTCTCGCTACTTTGAGAAACTGTCTTCCAATTATCTGGGAGTTTTATTTCAAAGGCTTCCTCCATATTATCATATAAGTTTTGCACTACTGGTGTTTCTGGTTCTGGCTCTGGCGCCACCGGTTGGACTACGACAGGTTGCACTACTGGCGCTTGAGCTTTTTTAATAAATAGTGGCCTACTAACTATTCCAACCACCATGATAACTATTAAGCTAATCAGCACCACGAGAATATTTCTTTTTTGATTATCCATTTTTTTAAAATTATTATTTATTTTTTCTATACAATAATTATACAAAATTAATCACTTTTAAGCAAAAGCCTAACATATTAAATTGCAAAAGCCCCTTTAAAATGTTAAGCTTTTAGCATAAACATTTATTTTTTAAAACTTATGCCTAAAGATAAAGATAAAGATAAAGATAAACAAAACTTAGCCGCAGCACTAGCAATCCCTTTAATTATCGTGGGAGCTTTTTTCTATTTCGCAGTTTCAAAGAAAAACGCTTCAAGCCAAAGCGCAGTAGCTTCCACAATCCCAACTGCATTAGATACCTTCGCCCAATGCATTAAAGACAGTGGCGCAAAATTCTATGGCGCTTCTTGGTGCTCCCATTGTCAAAATCAAAAAAAACTTTTCAGCAATTCTAAAAATCTTCCCTACATTGAATGTGCCGAAGCTGATGGCAAGGGCCAAGCGCAAATTTGCGCCGACGCAAAAATCAAGGGCTATCCAACCTGGATTTTCGCTGACGGCTCAAGCCAAAGTGGCGAACTTTCTTTCGAAATCCTGAGCCAAAAAACCGGCTGCCGACTACCCCAGTAAAATTATTTTTGGATATTTTTTAGGGAAGCGTGTTGCGCTTCCCTATTTAGTTATAAAAAACAAAATGCTTATAAAAGTCCCACGTTAACAAGCATTCTTTTTACTGCTTGCTCGAGCCCACTTTTTAAAGCTATCACTTCAAGATCTTGACGATCCATAAGAGTCTTTAAATGTGGACTCGTCAAGGGACGATATGCCAAATTACATAAAGGAAGTTCGTCCAAGGGGATAGCGTCCACGATTGAATAAATTTTTTCCATCGCTAAAGATTTTATCTCTGGACGGACAGTCACGAGCTCACTGGAAAAAGTCTCGATTTCCTTACCATTCGACACGCCAACTGAGATGCCAGCACAATACGTATAAAGACTACCAGCAACTAGCCATAGCACCCGTTTGATGTCTTCAGCAGTATCAAAACAAATCAATTCTTTATCTTGAAAGCCAGCAACCGAGTGAAATCCGAAAAATATCGCCCGCTCACCACCGCTAGAAGTTGCTACTGTCTCAAAAACCTTTCTGTTAGCAAGCGTCATCGCTTTTTGCTGAATACTCTTGTTCAAAGTTTTTTCATCTTCATTGAGATCATAAATATTTTGCATTATTATCTCAGGTGGGTTTAAAAAATTTTCACCTATCACCTCAAGAAATATCGGCGCTCTATTTGCACCAATAACAAAAACTGGAATATCAATTAAACTCATGTTAACCCTCCTTGCTAAGTTTTGAAAATAAGAATAAAAATACTATTCCCAAAAAATCAGAAATTTTATTTTTTCATTTAATTTAAAAAGAACACCAAAAAACAATACCAAATTTCTTAGTGGTTGTAAAGCCTTAAAGAAGCTTATCTTAAAATCGTCTGTCCGCTTGTTTTCATACTGACTGGAAATTCTCTAGCGGAAATTTTCCCATCCTGCGAATTTATTTCGACTTGGACCACTAGGCCCTGCTGAGTCTGCGGGCTAAAATATTGATCAAAGATAAAATTTCCCAAGGAATAATAAATTAGCTTACCTTTATATTCCTCCTTATCCTGAACCACATGCGGATGAGAGCCAATAATTAAATCAACGCCACTATCAATAAAACTATGTGCTAATTCCTTAATTTTAGCGTCTGACTGCCCAATAAATTCCGTTCCCCAGTGCGTATATAAGATAATTTGAGTAGCTTTCATTTTTTTCGCCTGCTCAAGATCAGCCAAGGTCTTACTTTTCGCCTCTTTTTCGAATTGATTAAAGCTAATAAAAACAAGCTTAACTTTATTTTTTTCCCAAACGGCCAACCTTTTTTCGCCCGCTGGGTCACCGAAAAAATCAATCTTATTATTTTTTAAATTTTCCTTGGTTTTCGAAAGTCCTGCTTCACCGAAATTTAAAATATGATTATTGCCGAGATTAACCAGCTTAATGTTTTGTTTGGCAAGCTCACCAGCAACGCTAGGGTCAAAAGTAAAGATATAATTATCCCGGGCGCCAATTTCGCTGTCTACACTGACCGAGGGATTATCCGTAATGGGCCCTTCTAAGTTACTAATTACTAAATCATTTTTAGCTAGTAGCTCTTGGACCCCAGCGAAAATAAAACCGCCACCCTTTTTTTCGCTAACTTGTCTAATATAGCGGTCCAGCATAATATCGCCCGTAAAAAGAATTTTAACTGAGCCTGCTACCTCAGCTGGCGCTACTGCTTTAGCTATACCCACCGCTTTTTTCTCAACTACCACGTCAGTCTTAACATTTTCGAAAGAAGCTGTTTTCCTGCCCACCAAAAACAACCCAATCAGCACTAAACTAATCAGTAAAATGAGCAACGGAATTATTTTTCTGATTTTCTCATTTTCCATTCAAGTAGCTTAAATATAGCATCTTTTTCGCCCCACAAAAAGCCACCTTCTGCAAAGTGGCTTTTTTGAAAAAATGTATGTTGTATTTCTAATGCTCCATGTTCTATGTTCTATACGCTCTGTCTTACGCCAACTCTTCCAACGCTTTCTTCAAATTTTCTGCCACTTGCACGCCAACGTATTCTTTGACAACTTTGCCGCCTTTGAAAATTTTCAGCGCTGGAATTGACATGATGCCATATTGCGAAGCAATTGAACCATTTTCATCCACATTAAGTTTCCCAACTTTGGCTTTCTCTCCCATTTGCTCAGCCAATTCTTTAATGATTGGTCCCATCATTTGGCATGGCCCACACCAAGGTGCCCAAAAATCAACCAACACCGGCACATTTGATTTCAAAACCTCTTGATCAAAATTTTGATCTGTAAACTCAAGTTCTTTACTCATATTCATTTTGAATCATACGATGTCATCTTGAGCGTAACATAGTGAAGTCGAAAGATCTGAGCTCAGATTTCTCGATTTCATTAATTCTCCTATTGTCGAATTAATTTCACTCGAAATGACAAATGCATGAAAACTTTTTTATTAATTTAATTAACCAAATTTTATATACCCCTGTGGGGTATTATATCATACTTACAATATCACTGTCAACCCAACAAAAAAAGAAGCCTGTGAACTGTACCCCAAAAAGTAGACACGAAAGTGTCTACTTTTTGTTATCTGCTAGAATGTAATTAATTAACAAACAACTACATGAAGAAAAAAATGTTCACAAAAGAGGAAATCAAGGAGTTATTAAGTAATGAGAATG
>CAILTR010000107.1 GCA_903837175.1 uncultured bacterium | reverse complement strand
CGAAAGTCCAGATAGTTTACTCGATTATGTTTTTATGATTACCAAGGAATTTGAAGAAAAAAACTTCATGAAATATCCCGTCAAAGAATTTAAATATTTTAATCCAAAAGGAGGCCAGACACAATTAAATTGACAGTCCCTATTTTGGACTGAGCATCAGGGCGCGCACAATGGCTGCTCGTTGCTTTTGACCAAGTGAAACCTGATTGGGGTAGCGGTCAAGAAAAGAGTTCATCCTAAAAGTTTTTACTAGCTTTTCGAATTGTCTGTATTTCTCGGGAGAAATATTTTTTCCGATGGGCAGTAAAATGTTTTGCTTAATGGTCAGGTGCGGCCAGATGAAAAGTTGCTGAAAGACCATGGTAATTTTTGGCCAAGGCTCACGACCAGCGATTGATTTGAGCGGGAAGGCATATTTTTCATCGTCAATAGAGACGCGACCACTTTCTGGAAATTCTAGCATTCCTATGGTCCTTAGTAGGGTTGTTTTACCAGCACCGCTAGGGCCTATGACGCAGGTAATTGTGCCAGGTTCAATATCTAAACTGATATTTCTTAGCACGGAGTTACCTGCAAATTTTTTGCATATTTTTTCTATTTGCAACATTATTTTTCTGATAGGTTACGGGTGTAATTATGTTTTAGCCAGATAGCTAGTCCGTTTAGAGGCAGGCAAATGAGCAGAAAGAAGATGGCTAAAGCTGAATATATTTCAATCGGTCTATATACGCTAGCATTTATTCTTTGGGCTACCTTGAAGATTTCTTCGACTGAAATCAAGCTGGCAAACAAGGTCAGTTGCAGCATGCTTACTTGGGTTGTGAGTAGGCTAGGAATAATTTTCCTAAGTATAATCGGAAACTGAATCTGCAGATATATCTGGCGCTTCTTTAATCCGCATACCTGACCGGCGATTATGTATTCATTAGGAAATTCAACCAGGGCGTCTCTGACAATGTCTGACACAGCTAAGATGTTTATAATAGACAGAGCGGCAGCCGCTGTGATAAATGGATCAATATTGATTTGCAAGATTTCTTGAAGGGGATAGTGCAGCCAAAATAGAAGTACCAACACTGGCACACCTGAAAGCAGGAATGAGAAGGAACTTAGAATATTTCCAATCCACAGCTTATGTCTGAATCCCAGATAGCCAAGTGAAATTCCGGCAACTATGCCAAAGGTCCAAATAATGGCGCATAACTTTAATGTTACCAGCAGGCCACCTAGGAGTCCTTCATGATATTTTATGATTATTTCGATAACTGACATTATATTTATTGTTGGTGATTAAATGGTTTAGCGACTGGATACAGAGAATCAAGCCCGCCAGTATATTTTATGAGTAGCTTGTTTACGAAGCCATTGTCAATTAATTCTTGTAGGGCTACATCAAGTGTTGAGCCAAAGTTAATTTCACCCTTTCTGTACATCATTGAATTTTTCCAAAGTCTGATTGGTGATTTCGAAGTGAGATTTTTTATTTGGCCAGGATTCTTTTGCGTGTATTCGCTTGCGATAATATTTTCCACAAAAGTGACATCTACCTTTCCCTGTGCAACGTTCAACAGCATATCAGAAACTGGAGCTGTTTGGGGGAGTCCGACTCTTTGTGCGAGAGGGAAGTCTTGTTTTGCAATTGATTCTCCCATTTCTCCATCGATAGTTGAAAATTTAATGTTTGCAGAATTTAATGCTTCTAAATTATTATCAAACCTATTGTCATTTGCCCTAACATACACACCTACGGCGCTATACGCCAAAGGAACAGTAAAATCAGCTTTGGCACCGCGACTAGTTGTTGCCCAAACAGGTGAACCTATTAGGTCATATTTTCCTGAATTTAGGCCTTCTATCATAGTTCCCCAAGTGGTTTCTTCTGACCAGTTTATCTTTAGTCCCAGGTTTTTTCCAACCTCCTCGAGGGTGTCGTAAAATATTCCTGATAATTGTCCAGTATTTGGATCCTTGATTAATCCAGGAGGGTAGACCACATAACCCACTTTAATCTCGCCACTTTTCATTACCTTGTCATAAGTGGTTGCTTTGCTTGCAGTATTGTTTGCGCCTAGCTGGTTGTTTTTCGAATTTAGGGCGAAGAAACTTGTTAGTAGTGCGGCAGTGGCTATGATTAGCCCGGCGATAGTTGCTTTTTTCATTTAATTGATTGTCAAAGAGTGAAAAATAATTTTGCACTCTTGAATTTTTTAAGATTAATATTTACATAATTAAATCCTGTTTATATTCTATATCATAATTTAAGATTTACATAATAGATTTTCACAATTAATTTTTTGTTAACAATAAATAATATAGCAATTTTAAAGGATTGTCAATAATTTGTAAACCATGCTTCTTAGTAATGATATGATAATGCTTTATAATAAGGATAATAAACTGTTGACAATTTCTTGACAAAATGCTAAAATTGAGCAATATGATACAAGAATTATTGCAACAACTTGGTCTTTCAGTAAAAGAAATAGAGATATTCCTGGCTCTTTTTGAGCAGGGAAAAACAACGCCCGCACGTCTTTCTAAACTTACTAATGTCAATAGATCGACCGTTTATGCTATTTTAAATAAGCTGAAAGAAAAAGGTTTGGTTGTTGAAGATATAGGCGCTAAAGTTTTATATTTCTCACCAGCCTCTTCGGAGCAGGTGCAAGAGATGTTTCATCGTCAGCAAGAAGATCTCAAGGAAAGAAAGAAAATTGCCGAAAAGCTGGCTACGGAGCTAGAAAAACTTCCTCAGAGTCGCACTTATTCAGTTCCAAAGATACGATTTATCGAAGAGGAAGACTTAGCGGAATTTTTATATAAGCGGATGGATAGGTGGGATGAGGGTTTGCGCAAGGAGGATAAGACTTTTTGGGGATTTCAGGATGATAGCTTTGTCAAACATTATCTGGATTGGATAAATTGGGTTTGGAAAAATTATGATGTCAAGGTCAAGCTAATAAGTAACCAATCCCAGGTAGAGAAAGAACTCTCAGGAAAGTTCAAAGAAAGAAGGATTGGTTTTTGGGATGGCAGTATTGATTTCTCTGCCTCGACTTGGGTTATGGGGGATTATTTGGTCATGATTGTCACCCGCCAGCATCCTTTTTACCTAGTTGAAATTCATGATGCGGTCTTGGCTCACAATATGCGCGAAGTTTTTAAGAAAATTTGGACAGAGATTAAATAAATTAAAATTTAAAAATCAAAAATAAAAATTATGGAGTCCTGCAAGGCAGGACGAAATTCCTAAATTTTTCATTTTGAGATTTACATTTTTCATTTTTATAATGCAATGGAAAACCCCGAAAAACACGGACAAATATCATTGGACGGCGCACGTGACTGAGAAGATGCACTACTATGGTCTCTCAGAGCAGAAAGTTTTGGGCGTGATTAGAAATCCCAAACGAACCGAGACTGGGATTGCGCCAAGCACGGTGGCGGTGATGCTGCCCGTCGGCAGTATTAAAAAGGGAAAAATTAAACCGCGGTGGGGCAGACCTTCTTTTGGCGACTTTGAGCTTGAGCAGGAAAATGCTGAAGAAAAAAAGCAGCAAGAAAGTTGGAATCAGGAGATTTGGGTGATGTACCAGCTTCGCAGTAGCGAAGCAATTTCCAAATCTCAATTTCCAATTTCCAAATATAAGGAAGAAATTATTAAAAATATAAAAAATCTTAGTAAGGAAAAAGCTAAAAAGCTAAATGAATTCGCCAGCTGGCGAACTAAAAAGCTAGTTATAATCAGTGCTTGGCGGTATCCGGGGGTCAGCCCCAAAAACAATCCAATTCCGGAAGAGATTTTTAGGGAACTGGAAAATTTAATATAAAGAAAAGGGATGCCTAGGTGCATCCCTTTTTTGACTTTGTCAATTTTACTTTCTCAGATAGACGACTTCCGGGCCGTCACTGATTGTAATTATTTTTGAAAGATTCCAGCTACTCTTTAACTTCCCAGTAGCTAATAATTTCTTGGTTTCTTCAGCTTGCTGGATTATTTCAGTTGCTTCCTTTAGTGTGTAGCCAGTTCGGGTTAAAAAAATGATCGCTATTTCTTTTGCATCATTATCAAAAAGGCGGACACAACCATGGCTAACACGTTTTTTCTTGATACTGCTCGGATTATCACTCGTGTGCATCCCAAGAGTGCTGATACTGCCATTTTCGTTATAGAAATACAACTTGAGTAATCCTAGGGCGTTGCCTCTTTCTCCTGGCAAGAAAAACTTTTTCATCGAGCGGTTGTGTCTTTTGGAGTATTCTCTCCGGGTTTCCTCGGTCGGGCTATAGGCTGGCAGAAGTATTAACCTGCCAATCCTAAAGATTTTTCCATAAGGAAGCCTTTCAGTTGATTTACCAAGCCTAGCAGTTCCAACCGAATATGTGGAGACGGTTAGGACTCCGTTAATTTGTCGAAAAAAGCGCAGTTCGCTTGTCTCAACCCCAATTTCTAGTTTACCCGCAGGATCAGCAAAAGCAGTAGAGACGGTAAGAGAAGACAAGAAAAGGCTAGCATAAAGCAAACTGGAAAGTGAAAGCATTTTTTTCATGACAGGCTCCGTTTACTAGTTGGTAAAGTTCTAAAATAACTTTACAGCATATCTTAATCCTGGTAAAATGTAAATAGTTGGGAAATTAAAATATATATCCAAAACGGTTGTATTATTATTTAAGTCGTTATAATAAATTTTAATTTTTTTTAGACAAAAACCTATGGAAGAAAAAACTTCACAAGAAAACGTTAAGGAGGAGGGTCAAAAGCATTCTAGTAAGAGCTCAAAGTCAGATCTGAAGGGTCTGTTGGCTCAGCTTGAGGCGATGCTGGATAAATATCTGGTCAAAGAAGCCCCATTTACCCTACCGAAAGAAGCGAAGGAATTTGTCGTTAGTGTTTCGCCTTACTTAGTAATTGTTTTCGCAGTTTTAGCCTTGCCACTTATTTTTGGCGCAATTGGTCTTACTGCGGTGCTTACCCCGTTTGCTATGATGGGAGGTTACGGGCATGTCTTTGGTTGGGGACTTGGCGCAACTATTGGCCTCATTATCTCAGTCATTACGGTCATTATTGAAGTTATGGCTGTCCCAGGGCTTTTCAAACGCACGAAAGGTGCTTGGCGCTTACTTTTTTACGCCAGTATTGTTAGTTTGATTGGTGGCGTTCTTTCTATTGGCGGAATTGTTAGTGCAATTATTGGCGCAGTGATTGGTTGGTATATTTTGTTTCAAGTTAAGGAACTTTACAAAAACTAGCAAGCAAAAGTTGCTTTTCCAAAAACAGGATTCAAAGATCCTGTTTTTGTTTTTTTAAATAGAATATTGGAACTTATACGGAATCAACTTAATTAGTAGTAGAAAGACGTTGGAGGCTCGACCTCCATTAGGGAGGTCGAGCCTCCTTGAAACTAACAGTGATTTATTTGATTTAGTATTATGCGTTTTCGGAGCTGAGCTCCGTTGCAATATAGCGCTGAATTATTTAATTCTGTGTAAAATTTTGCGGAGTTGATTTTTTTGTTTTAATATGAGAACATAAAGTGTAATTAATGATTTAGGAGGCTCAAAAGGACACTTTCGGTGACTTTTTGTGGTCTTAAGTTAAAAAAAATATGGTGAAGAGAACAAAAATCGTGGCGACTTTAGGCTTGGTTTCTGACACCAAGGAGACTTTGCGGGCGATGATTGAAAATGGGATGAATGTGGCGCGGCTGAATTTTTCCCATGGCGATCACGAGTGGCATGGCAAAGCGATTAAAACTATCAGAGAACTTTCCGCGGAGATGAATGTGCCAATTGGAATTCTTGGAGATCTTCAGGGACCACGCATAAGGACTTCGGTTAAGGCTCCTATTGAAATTAAGACTGGGGAGTTTATTTTAATTAGTGATATTAATAAAGCTCCCAATTTCCAATTTCCAATTTCCAATTTCCAAACAATTTCCAATGAACAAATTTCCAATGACAAAAAATTATCCTTGGATGCGGGAGACATTGTTGATGATATTGAGGTAGGGCACGAGATTTTGATTGAGGATGGGCTGATGAAGCTTATTGTACGAGAAAAAGACGGTGGGGTAATGCTGGGTGAGGTGATTGACGGGGGCACTGTGAAAAATCGTAAAGGGGTCAATATTCCAGATTCGCAACTCAAGATTAGCGCCGTCACTCCTAAAGATGAACGCGATTTGAAATTTTTGATGGAAAATGAAGTTGATTTCATCGGACTTTCTTTCGTGGGTAGTGGCGAGGATGTAGAATATTTGCGCGGAAAAATGAAAGAATTTTTAGGACGCGAAGATAACCTGCCGCAAATTATTGTCAAAATTGAACGCAAGGAAGCCATTAAAAATTTAGATGATATTATTGATAAAACTGACGCTGTGATGGTGGCGCGCGGAGATTTAGGGATTGAAATTGAGGGCACGAAAGTGGCAGTTTTGCAAAAAGAAATTGTCCGCAAAAGTTTGCAAAAAATGAAACCCGTAATTGTGGCCACGCAGATGCTGGATTCAATGATTGTTAATCCACGTCCAACTCGCGCTGAAATTTCGGATGTAACTAATGCCGTAGTTGATCATGCGGACGCCGTGATGCTTTCTGGCGAAAGCGCTGGCGGAAAATATCCTGTCGAAAGTGTCCGTACGATGCGTGACATTATTGGGCACACGGAAGCTTCGCCCTTTGATGACGTAACGCATCTGTTGAGATTGGATGGAAAGGATGATTTTAAAACTTTAGTGAAGGGCGCTTTTGATTTAGCGAAGAACAGTAATTCAAAGGCGATTGTCCTGGCTAGTGTTTCTGGTTTTACGGCTCGCATGATGTCACATTTTCGTTCTGAGAAGCCCCTTTTTGTGGCGACTAATAGTGTAAAAACTTATAACCAGTTAGCTTTAGTTTGGGGAGCCCAGGCTTTTTATAGCGACGAAAAAGATTTATCAGTTTTATTAGATGAGATGGTCGCTTATCGTAAGCAAGCTGGCCAACTAGCCGATGGCGATAAAATAATCGTCGTTTTTGGTAGCGCCAAGGATAACAAAGAAAAAATGCAAATGGTAGGCGTTAAAACAGTTTAAGGCACAAAACATAAAACATAGAACATGGAGCATGAATGCACAAGGTAATTGCATTTTATGTTCCATGTTATGTGTTCCATACTTTATAATTCAGGAGAGGTCGCATAGTGGTCTAGTGCACCACCTTGTCCGCCCAAGGCGGATGCGCCTTGGGCGCAGAAAGGTACCAATGATATGTTTTATATTTATATTATTTATAGTAAAAAACTGAATAAGAAATACATTGGATACTGTGAGAATCTTAAGAATAGAGTCAAGGAGCACAACAATGGAGAATCCAAATTTACTTCGAGAGGTGTTCCTTGGAGTCTGGTTTATTATCAAGTTTTTTTAAGTGAAACTGATGCACGTAATGAGGAAAGATTTTTGAAATCTGGAAAAGGACGAGATAGATTAAAATTCTTATTAAGTGATACAATGAATAAAATTGAAAATTATAACAAGTAAACTTGTTTATTCGTGAATAGTATTCTTGAGTCGGTAGCGTATTAAAATGGAGAGGTCGCATAGTGGTCTAGTGCACCACCTTGGAAAGGTGGCATACTATAAAAGGTATCGGGGGTTCGAATCCCCCTCTCTCCGCCAATTTTCACTTTTTGTGAAATCGTAAGAAACAGCCTCGGCGCAAAGCGCCTCGGCATGGTATTTTTCCGCAATTTTAAAGGCATTTTTGAAATCCAAAAACAAAGTGCGGTCGGCAATGCGGAAGTTCGAACCAATCTTTTTTAGAAAATCCCGAATCCTTTCGGGATTTTCTTGTTGAGCGTATTTTTCGGCTTGGTTGGCTTCTTTTATGAAGTTTATGGCAAGTTCGAACCGATTATTGCTCTTTCGCCCAAAAGCGGTGATTTTTTCTTCCAAATCTTTTTTAGCGAGAATGATCTTGTGTTTTTTGGCGGTATATTCCGCTTGCGACAAATTGCCGTCCAGTTGCAAATCGAGCAAACGATCAAGTTTGGTTTCTATCTCTACAAGCTCGTTTCTCGCTTTTTGGGCGAAAGAGCTTTCCGCTTGGGCAATTTTCATTTTCTCATTTTCAAAATAATTGATTGAAGCATTTGCCCAAGCGGAAGACAAAGAAACTTTTTTGATTTCTTCTTTTATTTGAGAAGTGATGATTTCTTCGCGAACATATCTTTGCGAGCAAGGATTTTTCCGTTTGGTGCATCGCAAATAGTTATGACCTTTTTGTGTTTCGGTGGTAATGAAACAACCGCACTCTCCGCAACGGAAAAATCCTCTAAAAATGTATGGTTTCAATTTTGGCGATTTCGGCTTGCTCTTATTCGCCATCACTTCTTGAACGGAATCAAAAAGTTTCTTTGTGATAATCGGTTCATGCTTTCCGTCATACAGCTCGCCGTTATACTCAATCATTCCATAATAGATTTTATTCTTGAGCATATACTGATAATTTGAAACGGAAAGCATTTTGCCTTTCTTTCCAACCAAGCCCAAGGAATTGATAATCTTTCGAATTTGAGCGAGGGGATATTCGCCAGTTGCATACATTTCAAAAGCCCGCTTGATATACTTTGCCTTTTCTTTGTCCACAGCGATACAGCGGGCGTTTTTGTCGTTTACATAGCCCAGTGGCGCCCAAGCGGGCCATATTCCATTTCGCAATTTCTGGCGAATGCCCCTTTTTATGTTTTCCGAAAGATTATCCACATAATATTTTGATTGCCCAAAAGCAATGGACAACATAAATTTTCCCTGCGGTGTCGGATCAAACCAAAAAGTAGGAAATTTTAGCGTGGTAATTTTTCCAGTATCCACCAAGTAAATTATTCGTCCGCCGTCTATGCTATTTCTCGCTAATCTGTCGGGGTGCCACGCTAAAATTCCCTCGGCTTCATTTTTCTCTATGCTCGCCACCATTTCGTTAAAAATCTCTCGCCCCGGCTCTTTGGCGGTTTTGCTTTCCACAAATTCACGAACGATATTCAATCCCTCCTTTTTGGCATATTCTCGCAACTCAAACATTTGCGCCTCAATACTCAAAACCTGCCTTTCTGGTTCGTCCGTGGATTTACGGGCATAGAGAAAAATCTTTTTGGTTTGTAAATTTATGTTGTCCATATTGTTTTGAAATTAGTTTTTGGGCAATCAAAGAAAAATACGCTCAACATTTCGTCCGCCCGCTGGCGGACGAAAGAAAAAAGATTGGTTTGCAAAATTTCATTTTGCCCGTGCTTTGCACGGCGAACTTCCGCATTGCCGACCGCACTTTGTTTTTGGATTTCTAAAATGCCTTTAAAATTGCGGAAAAATACCATGCCGAGGCGCTTTGCGCCGAGGCTGTTTCTTACGATTTCACAAAAAGTGAAAATTGGCGGTGTTTTTTGATTGATGTTCGAATATTTTTTGAGCAAAACCCCCAATAAGGAAGCCAGCCCCGCCGTCGCTCGACAAGCTCGCCACACCACAGAAAAATACTCTTTGCTCTTTTCATTTTGCGCGCCCCCGATTTTTT
>CAILTR010000106.1 GCA_903837175.1 uncultured bacterium | reverse complement strand
TATGGATATTTTAGAAGGACTTAATGAAAACCAAAAAGAAGCCGTGATGACGGTGGATGGGCCGGTACTGATTATTGCGGGGGCGGGATCGGGCAAGACCAAGACGCTGACGCATCGGGTGGCTTATTTGATTAAAAATTGCGGAATCAGGCCTCGCAATATTTTAGCGGTGACTTTTACAAATAAAGCGGCCCAGGAAATGCGCCAGCGCATTATGAAAATTTTGTATCCTGAGGCTGATGCTAACTATAAATATAGCTTGTACGGAACGGCGGATTTGCCGATGATTGGAACTTTTCACGCGATTTGTTCCATGATACTTCGCAATGAAATCGAAGTTTTTGGGTATAGTAAGAGTTTTCATATCATTGATGATCAAGATCAACAAGTTTTAGTTAAAAAGATTTTAAAGGAACTTGAAATCGATCCCCAGCAGTTTAATCCGCGGGCAATTTTAGCCTCGATTAGTAAAGAAAAAAATGAACTCATCACTAGCGAGCAGTTTACTGCGCAGGTTGGCGGTTATTATGAAGAGATTGTAGCTAGGGTTTATAGCGCCTATCAAAAGCAACTGAAAGAAAACAATGGGCTGGATTTTGATGATATTATTATGCTGACCGCCCAGCTATTTCAAAATTTTCCGCAGATCTTGGAAAAGTATCAAAGTCAGTTTCGCTATATCATGGTGGACGAGT
Source organism: uncultured bacterium (assembly GCA_903837175.1). Lineage (GTDB taxonomy): Bacteria > Patescibacteriota > Minisyncoccia > Moranbacterales > GWC2-37-73 > CAIPMZ01. The sequence goes on along the minus strand of CAILTR010000106.1, from coordinate 1,201 downwards.
ATCAAGATACTAATCGCGCGCAATACATTTTAATTAATTTATTGGCGAGTAAGCATCGCAATCTTTGCGTCGTGGGGGATGACTGGCAATGTTTTCCAGCTGGGACAAAAATTGCGCTTGAAGACGGCAAGGAAAAAAGGATTGAAAACGTTTTAAAGAAGGAAAAGGTGCTAGCTGGTTCAGGGCAAGGAGCTGTTAGCACGCAAGCGGTAACTGCGAAAAAAACTTTTCCTTATAAAAAAAAGTTGCTGGAAATAACAACGGTGGGTGGAAAGAAAATTTTGGTTACGCCTAACCATATGATGTTTACTAAGCTTTCTTTAGATGCTGATATTTATTATGTCTATTTAATGTATAAGGATAAAAGCGGGTATCGAATAGGGGTTGCTAAAGGTGCGAGAATAGCTAAATCAAACCAGTTCAGCGTTGGTTTAAATGTTAGGGCGAATCAGGAGCGGGCGGAAAAGATGTGGATTTTAAAAGTATGCAAAACGAAGCCCGAGGCTCAATGTTTGGAGCAGTACTACGGATTTTTGTATGGAATCCCAACCTTAGTATTTTTAGCGACAGGCCGAAATATGAAAATTTCGCAGAAAATGCTGGATGAGGTTTATGCGAAGATTGATACGCGAAAAAGGGTGGAAAAATTATTTACGGATTTTGATTTGAATTTTGATTATCCTCACCATGTCCCCCAGGCGACTATTCGAAATGGGATAAGTCGAGTGGCTATTAATTTGACAATGTTTAGTGATAAGCGAAAAGGACTAGCTAGTAATTGGGGAATGCATCGAATTAGCGTAAATTCAACTGACAAAAGCGTTGAGAAAATCTTAAATAAAAACGGTTTTGAAACGCGCGCGGGAAAACTTAAGGATTGGCGCTACGAAGTTATGCGAAAAAATTACGCTGAAGCGGAAAAGATCTTAAGCGAACTTAGTGAAATTTTACCCCAAGCAACGATCAGCAAAAAGGCCATACTGACTAATGGTAAGCCCTTTGTTTTTTCGTCAGCTTCGAATTTAAGAGAGACTATGGTTGTCCCAGTATTTAAAAAAGGAAAAATAATCGAGGATAAAATAAAAGAAATTAAGCAAGTTGCCTACAGTGGCAAAGTGTATGACCTAAATATTGCTAATCTGCATAATTATATTGCAAATGGATTTGTGGTGCACAATTCTATTTATGCTTTTCGCGGCGC
>CAILTR010000105.1 GCA_903837175.1 uncultured bacterium | reverse complement strand
GCCAGAACCTTGATTTCCAAGACTTTTCCACATTTTCACTTTGTCTTTTGGTTCAAATTTTGTTGACAATGCTTTGTCTTCATCAATTTCTGATGAGTTGCGAAATGAAATTCCCCTGCTTCGCACAGATAGATTTTTCTCTGGAGAAATGCCAGCCCGCTTCAAATTAGCATCGAATCTATGCAGGGCGGAAAAAATCAAAAACTCAGCCAAGCGCTGGGTTTTCCATTTCATTTCACCATCCACGGTCTGACTCATGGAACCTGACTTGTCACCTATCATATAAAAATCAAAGCCTCCAAAAATCTTTTCATCTTTTTCTTTTTCAACTTCTTTTTGACGCGAATTCGGATCCGCCTGACCAACACTAGTTCCAATAAAGTGCGTCACAATATCTTCAATTTCTTCCCCACCTTCGCTTTTTCGAAGCGGTCCAGTATAACCTGGGGTGGCTATTTTTCGAGATTCAATAATTTGATTGAACAACGCAGACAAAACATCCACCACCCGCTCGCCATTTGGAAGTTTTGTGTTTTCCGCTTTTTCAATTTCCTTGACAATTTCTCGCGCTTCCTTCATTTCGATATTTGTAGCTTCCGCAAGTTCTCTTTCTTCAGGAGTATAGCTCAATTTTTCAACCAATTTGGCAAGTTCTTTTTCCAGCGCAAACAATTCCTCATCAGTAAATTCCTTGGCTTCTTGCGATCCATAATCTCCAGGAATTGATTCACTGCCATTTTTTTCTTCTTCGGCTGAAAGTTGCGGATCTCCTGGTGGCGTTGCATCAACACGCTCCCATTTTTTATTTTCCTCGTCCCAAACCTCACTCCAGGCATGTCCAGTTCCGCTAGTTATGCTCGAATTTCCTGTTTCATCTTTTCCTTTAACCATGTGCCCCACGCAGTGCCTGACGGGAATTTCCAAACGCGAGCAAAGTCCAGCAAAATAGGTGTTGGCAACATCGCAATCAGCCTGCTTCAATTCATCAATTCCACCAATATAACCACTTTGATGATTTTCATAAATCGAGTTATAGGAACTATCATTTGAATATTTCAACCGCCTCATCACATAACTTGAAAGTGTCCTTGCTTGCGCTAAATTTCCTTTTTTTCTGTTTTTAATTTCTTTGATTTTGCTTTCAGTTTCGGCTGACAACTGCGCCTCGAAAATATTTTTTTGATCTGCGCTCCCTGAAATTCTTGAATTGTCAGCCTGCGCAAGGACAATCTCAATTTCAACTAGTCTCGCATTTTTTGCCTGCGCAAAAATCACATAATCCCCATTTTGATCAAGCTTTAACTGATAATTTTCAGCATTGCTTGAATTTATTTTTGCAATTTCAAGTGCATATGGAATTGGCACTCGTGTCCATTGTCCGGAAAGTATTTTTGCCTGCAAAGAAATTTTCTCCGTAGGCTCTCTTGCTTCGGCAAGTTGGACATCAGAATATTCATACGCAGACTGAGTCCATTTTTGATTTTCATTGTCCCAGGTGTCAAACGATTGCTCTTTGAAATATCCCCCCTGGGCGGGATGAATTGACCAAATTGCCTGAGGATTTTCGCCCTCTTTGCTTCTTTCCATTTCATCCATGGATGGTTTTGATTCATCGCGAGCAGGCGGAGGAGTCGTTGGAGCATTTTTTATTTTTTCCTCCCTTTCCTTTTTTTCTGTTTCATTTTTTATTTTTCCTTCTCGACGATCAAGTGCTTTTGCGCCTTTCAAAAAACCTTCAATTTCTTTTTCCATTCGATCAAGCTTCACGTCCATTGAAATAAGAGGGTTGGTTAAAATTTGCAAGCCACCACTTTCCTTCAAAGAAAGCATCATTTGCTTTGTAGTCTCAAATTGATCAACACTTTCAACCCCCTCGAGTTCATTCACAAGAGCACCATAAAAGTCACTTACTCTTGGAGATTGTCCCTGCATCGACAATGTCACTTTATCCAAAAAATTTTTCCTTGCTTCTTTTTTTTCATAAACTGAAAATTCATATTCTTTGAGCAAATTTACATTTTCAATCAAGGAATAAAATTCCCCAAAAGAAGAACGACGCCCAGCCTGCCGAAAACGACAAAAAGAACTGATTTTTTTCAGCATTGTCTCAGCCTCAGCAGGATTATCAGTTAATTTCTTTTCATCCCAAGCAGTTCTAAACACATCCAAATAACCACCGCTATTAAAATTTTTTAGTCCTTCTTGAGAACTTTCTTTAATCATAAAACTATTATCATCTTACCATTTTTAAGAACTCTTTTCAATATAACATAACCTAAACAACTTTACTCAAGCTACAGAGACAGCAACTTTTAATTTTTAATTGAAACGCTATCCCCAACAGTAATCCCGAATTTATCAACAGCTCCGGCATTTAATTCCAATACGCGATTAGCATCTGTGGGTGGATTCATAGTCCCAGAAAAATTCGGCGCAACATTTTTTTCAATAAAAACAATTTTATCATCCCTGATCCATAAGAGATCCAAAGCAAAGCGCATATCCTTCATCCAGAAAGAATATTTACCTGGCTCATCAAAAACAAACAACATCCCGCAATCAACGCAAAGACCTTTTCGCCCTCCGAGACCTTTTTGCTTATCACTATCCGTAGTAACTATTTCAGTTTTAAAAACGTGTCCGCGGATTGAAATTGTTTTTTGACTGCTGGCAACATCTAAATTATGCCAAATAAAAAAACCACTTATCGATATAAGTAAGCCAATAATAAAAAGAATTTTTAAAATATTTTCTTTAGACATTTTTTCTCTTGCGAATTAAAAAATAACCAAAAATCATCCCAACGATAATAATAAGAAAAATCAGTAGCTTCCCTTTTGCCCCCACATTTAAGGAGATAGCAGTGATCAAGCCAGTAACCAACCAATAAAAAAAACAGATTTTTCGTTGCGACCAACCAAGCTCAAGCAAACGAAAGTGCAAATGCCGTTTATCAGGGCTAAAAACACTACTATGTGACTCTAGACGCTCAAAAATGACCCACAGTGCGTCAATGACCGGAATAGCCAAAACAAGCAGGGTCGTCGCTATTTTAGCTCCCGCAAACAAGGCTAAAATAGCTAAGATAAAGCCCATAAAGACACTTCCGCTGGTTCCAGCCAAGATCTTCGCGGGATTGAAATTAAAGACTAAAAAGGCCAGCGTTGCGCCAAGCAAGGCCATCGCAATAATCCCAACTGGGGGTTGATTAACCTCTGGCCTCAAACTCACAAAAAAAATCGCCAAAGCTCCAATAGCTGTAATTCCCCCACTAACTCCATCAATCCCATCAACCCAATTAATTGCATTAATAATAAGCAAAATCCAACCAACAACTAAGCCCAAACTGAGTAAAAAACCAAAACTATTTGTAAACAAAAAAATTCCGCCGAAAGGATTAGTAACATACTCCAGCCGAATACCTGACCAAAAAATAACTAACGCAATTACTACCTGAAAAACAAGTTGCTTTTGCCAAGAAAGCTGCCAAAGATCATCCAGTGTTCCAAAAAGTAAAATCCCGCCACCCAGGAGAAGCACCCAAAATAACTGCTTTGAAATTACTAAATTACTATCCAGGAGCAAAGTCGAGGTAAAAGCTAAGATTATCGCCACTCCCCCAAAACGCAAAGTCCCTGGACGGTGAATGTGCCGAGCAGCTGTTCGACTATTTTTATCAGAAAAATCCTTATTTTGGAATATTCTTATAAGCCCAATTAAAAAAACAATAGCTAAAAAAAAGGAAACTAAAAAAGGAGTTAAAAAAAGACTAGGCATAGAATAAGTATTCGTGGAGGCTCGACCTCCATTATGGAGGTCGAGCCTCCACGAATTTCATTTAAAAAGTTCTATTTCTTCCGCACTTTATCTGTCACCCAAAATTCTCCAAAATAATTTCCAAACAACAGCCTGGTTTGACTATCAATGGCTGGCATTGCACCTAAGGTTGGAGCAATAATCGGAGCTAGAAACCATTGCAAGAACATATAAATATATCTTTTCTTAGAATATTTAGCTGGTCGGGGCGGAAGCAGGAAAAAATTTAGAAACATTGAAATAACCAGGCCGCCCATTGCGATTGTCATTAAGTAACGAGTTACGAAAGGTAAATTATGCGCTAGCACGCTTTCGTTAAAAGCTGGTCCACCGAAAATTAAGGGAAGCCAACCCAAGATAGCTAAAATAAAAGCTGAAGTCGCCCAAGAATGATGACCCTCTAGCATTTCAAAAGCGATTGAAAATTTCTTCCTCAGTTTAACTTTTTTATCCGGCCAAAGCGCCCGCATAATCACTGGGAAATTTTCAATCCCATAAGCCCAGCGCCTTTTCTGCTTATATTGATTCTTAATTGTTTTCCAATAGGTTTCTGCGAGTACTGCATCCAGTGAAACTGGCAAATAAATTGGCTGAACTTTATAATCACCGTGATAATAAGTAAAGCATTTCCAATAAATAATGGAGTCTTCACTGATCATATTCAAGGGCCAAAAGTTTACGCGTACCAGCGTATCGAAAGGCTCACTATGCGAAGAAAAAGTCACCATCTGTCGACGGGTACTTTGAAACATATGCCAAAAAGAAGAACCGGTCACAATTACTCGCACAAAAGCGTTTGTATCCCAAAGGTTATTATGATACATCGGAAGCGGCTGATAAGAACGTTGCAGCCGTTTCGGGTCAGTAATATAAGCGTAAGTAAGCGCTGCAAAATATTGCTGATGACAAACACTATCACAATCAAAATTCGAAAAAACTACCCGCGTATACTCAATCTCATGCTCGTCCAAATAAAGCATTAATTTTTTAGCAGCGTAAGTTGCATTCGAAGCCTTACATTTCATCTCGTCATCAGAAACTTCATGCGTGGTCACTAAAAAATCCTTAAACACTCCCTTGAATTTATTTTGCAGGTAACTAACTTTTTCTAAGCGTTGAGTTTCGGGCTCACGTTCTTCGGTAGCCAATAAAATAACAATTTGTTGATTTGGGAAATTACAATCCGCAACGGCTTGGATGGCTGGTTCAATAACTTCAGCTGGCTCGTTAGCAGTTGGGAGCAAGACGACGTGCACAATTTTTCGCCAATCTAAAATTTCACTTTTAGTAGCAATAATACGCTGCACATCCTTTTGATATTCAAGTAGTCTTAGCAACTCTTGTTTTACTTTACGTTTTTCTTTAAAAGAAAGCATTTCTTTTAAACTCTCTTGCAACAAAGCAATGCGGCTGGTCAACTCTTGGGTATATTGCAAAGGATGCACGATATTTTGGCATCTTTCCCACCAATCTAGTTTTTTTCCGCGCTGAAAACGTCGATAAGCCACCACTGAATAATACGTGATAAAAATAGTTCTAAAAATCCAATACAAATCAAAAAGAATGATAAAAACCGCTATCCAAATCGGCAATGTAACCGAAAGCACAATCATTCCAATCAAAGTTGTCCAAGTTAAAATGCCAGGAATCATTTCCATAATCCGTTGGGCGCGACGCGCTTTCGGCTCGGTAGTTTTTGGATCGGGAAATAAAAATTTTTCCATACTAATAATTTATTAAAAGTAAACTAGCTACCGCAATCGAAATTCCGACTTGCGCTACAAAAGAAGCCAACATTAGCAGATGCGCCACAATCCGCTCTTTTTGCTGGTAAAATAAATAACCTAAAATAGCGTTCACCAACAAGATCAGCAGTCCAATTAAGGGCATTAGGTAGACCTGCCACCAATCCCCAATCACATCCACCCCGAAATACACATTGTAATGCAAAATGATAGGAAAATCAACTGGCCGGATAAAAAAAGCAATACAAGCCCAGTTAGCCACATTAACAATCAGCGAACCAATCAGCACCCATTGAATAAGACCACTGTGGAAATACTCCTGGCTAAAAAATTTCACCAGACTTAATTTATTTTTTTCAAGCTCTATTTTAAACATTTTTGGTTTTTTTCGTTATAATTCTTAAGTTGTTTTCTAACAATTTCCTCCATTTCTAAATGCGAGACCCTGCCAGCATTCTCCAAAATTTTCTTGTCATTTAAAATCAAAAAACTATCCAATTTTAAAACCCAATCTTTCATATACATCACTCGCTGCTCAACACTTTGAAGTTCCGCAAAAGACAAAAATTGTTCCACTAAAAGATTAAGTCTTTTAAGTTCTAATTCTTCCAAATAATTTTTAGCAATCTGCGCCTGCTCCCTGGTGATGATTTCACCTTTCCAATTCGTCAATCCCAAATTTTCTTTCTGACTATCAACTCGCTTAGCAATAATCTCGGCCGCTGTTAATCCTGTGATAGCATAGTGAAATTTATTTTGAACAGTGGCAAAAAAGTTCTTAGCATATTCCGCCCGAGGATTATAATCCGCGCTGGTTGCAAAAACATCCGTCACTTTCAAATAAAAATTTCGCTCTGAAGTTCTGATTTTTCTAATCCGCTCTTCCCACTCCTGAAAATAACCTTTGGGCACATTGCCATTCTCTAATCTTTCATCATCCATCACAAAACCTTTTATTATGTATTCTCTCAATTTTTGAGTTGCCCAAATACGAAACTGCGTGCCGCGAAGAGATTTGACGCGATAACCCACAGAGATAATGACATCCAAGTTATAGAAATTAATGTTATACTTTTTGCCATCCTCAGCAGTATGCTGGAATTTCCGGCATACTGAATTTTCCGCTAATTCTCCCTCCTTAAAGACATTCTGAATATGTTCAGTGATGGTTTTTCTGTCCTTATCGAAAAGCTCCGCCATTTGCTTTTGCGAAAGCCAAACGGTTTCGTCCGAAGTTGTCACCTCAATCTTTGTCTTTCCATCTTCGGTGTTATAGATGATAATTTGATTGTTTTTTTCAGGGATCATTGCTTTATTTCAGAAAAAATTTATCTCATCAATTTCCTTTATAATTTTGTCAGTCTCAAACAAGGCAATAATCATTTTTTGCCAATGTTCCAGGTCTTTATTTGAAAGGGTTTGACCTTTCCTGTCTTTGAGCCACTTTTGGGCTGATTGATATCCTCCAATGAAAAAATTCCAAGCCACTTCTGGCACATTGCCAAAATATTGTTTTTCATTGATGAAAACTTTGCCGTTTTCAAACTTCACTTTTTCCACAATTTCCAAACCGCTTTCGGGAAAGGTGGTGATAAAATTTTGCAACTTGGGAGATTCCAATAAATGAAGCGAGCGCAACTCTTTTCCCTTTTCAACCAACTGCCAAAAGGTTTCATTGTCTTTGGGATATGGCAACTTTGGAAAATCAATCTTTAAAAACTCTTTAAATTTTTCTCGATAAGCTGGGCAGTGTAAAACTGCATAAATATAGTCCAACACATTTTCAGGCACAACTTCACCTTTGAGATTTTTAGTTATTCTTTCCAGAATTTCCGCTTTGAAATTAACTGATTTTGAACCATCTGGATGATAAATATAAAGTGGAAAAACAGCAGATTGTGTGCTTGATTCTCCTAATTTTGCTTCGGTAATAAATTTCGAAACAAAGAAATGGTCTGGCAACAAATTCTTATTACTCCTTGCTGTAACAAACCCAAGATTTTCACCTTCTATAAAATTCCTCATGACATCGATTCGCAACCTCCAAACTAAATTCCTATCAAAATATGTGAATCTGTCATCAAATGGCCTATAGGCCATTTTTACTATATTATTTTCACTAAATTTAATTTTACTTTTATTCGAAATAATCCAACTTGCATAATTTTTTCCAAGATCGTATTCTTTTTTCAAAACATCTTCAGTCACATTTTCAGCTAAAAATCTCTGGATTCTATTTTCTAAAACTTCTTTGCTATCTGAAACAATAAAGCCATCCCCCATCGTAACTATCCCCGTAGAGCTTTTGATAAAAAGTTCCGAAATACTAAATCCTTTCCCATATTCCTTTTCCAATTCATGCGAACCTTCCTCAGCAAAAACAAGTCCAGGCATTCTAGAATCCAAAAGTTTCCAAGCGATATTTTCCATTGACAACTCATCAAGCTTTTTGAATTTCTGAGCTTTCGTGCCCCAAACATCACTGCGATAAACTTTTGCCAAAATTCCTTTCTTTTTCTTTTCCCTATTTTTAACTGCCAAAATTATAGAAACCCCTTGTTGAATATTAAAAACATTTTCATCTTTGCCACCATCGGGAGCAACTTCTTTCTTCTTGGAATTTCCATGCAAATCCAAGGCATAAATTGAATCAAAAGTTTGCATCAAGTGCCAACGCATACCCCGGAAAGTTGGGTTATCCAAATAACCATGATTTGTGATAAAGCCAACAATTCCTTCGCCATTTTTTTCAATCAAATCTTCTGCAAGTGCGATAAATTTCACGTAATCATCATTAAGCCAGTGCTTGCGTTCTTGCAATTTCTGTTTTCCACCCGGCTCAACCTTGTACTTATTCACCAAATTATTAGCGTGTTCAGTTTCATTTGAAGACACTCCACTATATGGCGGATTTCCAATCACCACCATGATTGGTTTTTCATTTTTGATAATCGAAGCATCTTTCGATTCCTCAGCCACACTTTTCATAAACCCGAGCGCAGTGAAAAGATTTTCTTTTTCCTTGAAGCCTTCTTCAAGCGAATTGGTCAAATAAATCCCCAATCTTTTGGAAAATTTTTCATAGCCCATATCCCGCAAAGTCATCCCGAGTTTTAAATGCGCAATGGTGTAGGGTGCCATCATCAGTTCAAAGCCATGCAAACGCGGGAGCAAATCATCGTCAACATATTTTTCCCATCTGCCCTGTTGTCCCTCAAAACTTTGGTGAATGTGTTTGACAACTTCATTCAAAAAAGTGCCAGTTCCGGTTGCGGGATCAAGAATTTGAACTTGGTGCAAAAGAACTTTTCCTTTCATCCCTTGTTTTTGTTGCACAAATTCTTTTTTGGTAGTGTCTGCCAAGCCCTGAGCAAGTCCAAATTCTTTCTTCAGTAAATGATCAACTCCTCGCACAATAAATTTCACCACAGGAAGTGGGGTGTAGAAAGCTCCAAGCTTCACTCTTTGCTCACTGTCATATTCTTTCAAAAAATCTTCATAAAAATGAATGACCGGGTCTGGCGATTCTTTCGTTTCACCCCAAAGCGTCGTGCGTGAATAATAATGTTCCATAATTGTGCGAACATTTGCCGAGGCGAAAACTTCGCAAAGTTCATCCACAATATACCCTAAGCGTTTGTCAAAATTTAGCCCTGCGATGTGATCAAAAAAATGTCGAAGTAGTGGGTTTGAAGCTGGCACTAAATCTTGAGCTTCCTGGCGAGAAAAAGTTTCCAGGGTTTTATCGTGATAACGAGCCACAAATAAACCGTAAACTAAGGTTTGAGCATACATATCCGCGAATTGCTTTGCATCCAAATCATGCACCAATAGTTTTTTCATCACATTATAAACATCTTTCAAGTCCTGACCTTTCTCGGATTCATCACAAACATACAAGGCAACATTCTCACGAATCCTTCGAGCCTTACCACCCATTATTTTCGCCAAACGCTCACCGCTTTTGATTTGTTCAGGTTTTGATTCAAGAAAATCTTTGATAGTTTTTTCAAGCAAAATAGCATTTTCGTATTTTGGCACAATCACCCCACCACTCAACTCGCCAATGGCAATAGACTCACCATATCTTTCTCCATTTTTGTAAAACCTGAATTCAAGATAATTTGTCAAAATCAAATTTGAATATCCAAAATATCGTTTCATTTGTTCACCCTTTTCAACTTTATCGAGATTAACATCGACATCCTTCGTCTCGGCATAACCAACAATGATACTACCTTTAAAAAAAATAAAATCAGGCGCACCATGCTCTGAACGAGCAGGATCATTAACCGCATTAAGTTCTGGTTTTATTTTTTCAAAAAGTTCGTGAATTGCTGGACGATAAGCATGCTCACGCGCACTGCCAGTTTGCAGGGTTACGATAATCTTACTTAAATAATTTATGATATTTTCTTGATTAGCCATGCTTTTTTAATAATAATTTCGTCCAATTTAAAAATTCATCATTTCCTATTTTTTATTTCCTTTCAACGCTTTCAGCTTTTCCTTTTTTAATTCCTTAATATGCTTCTCTGGCTCTAAATTCTCGGGCAAAGTTCCACCAATGTCTTTAATCGTTTGACGCACTTTTCCGCCAATCATAAAATGGGTTTGGGTTGCATCACGATCACCCTTAATCTTATCATTTTTTATTTTCTCATCAGTCTGCGTAATTCGAAAAAGGTTCGCTGCCAGTTCCGTCGTCCCAGCCCTATCCAATAACTCACCTTTTTTGATTTGTTTCTTGTTCTCTATTTCTGCAAGATTCATTCCATACAAACCTTTATACCCAGCGTCATTAAATGAACCAAATTTTGTGACGCCTGCCTTTTTCGCTGTGCTAAAAAGTTTTTTATTATGTTCCGTAACCTGTCCGCGAATAAAAAGTCTTTTATCAGCCGCAGAAAATTGTTCAAAAATTTCATGCTTGCGCGTTTGAATGGCAAAGTAAGTCTGAGCCATGGCAATTTCTTGCTTTTTCGGATCTCCATTTTGGGCAATTAAATAGCAAGCATATCTATCCAGTTTCCAATCTTTTATTTGACGCACAGTGTTAGAGCCAACTTCAACCATTTTAACCGACTGGTTAAAATGGTTATCTATGGCCTGTCCACTATTGATACAGGATTTAATGGCTCTATTAATAACATCCTCTGCTTTTTGCCAATTTGGATAACCCAAGACAAGCATCAACTCCCTTGCCTGCCAATATTCAATTCCGTTTTCATCAAGTTTTCTAATGCTTTCAAAATTCTTATTGAGCGAATTGATAATAATTTCTTTTGCCATAACGATATTTGAGCTTAAAGTGATTAATAATGATATTATATCATCTTAAGCAATAACGGCAACTGTGGATAATTTAAGTTTCCCATCTTTAGCGCTATGAAAGCTCGTGCGGTCTATCCAAAACTAGCGGTTCAATTGTTTTTTCTTTATCGGCAATCTTGGCGATGTCTTTATCAATTTTCCCAAGCTCCTTATAGGCGGTGTTAAAATGATTGACAGTGGTTCCGAGACTATTGCCAAGTTTTTTTAGATATTCTTCATAAGTTATAATATGCTTGCCGAGTTTTTCCACATTAGCCCTAATCTCTTTAGCGTTTTCTTCAATTTCAAAAGCCCGGAGCCCTTGCAAAACTGTTTGCAGATAAGCCAAGAAAGAAGTTGGAGAAACAATAATAACTTTCTTATCTTGAAAAGCGTACTCAATCAAGTCGCGGGTGTTAATCTGAGCCGCACCAACCTTATTGACAAGCAAATCATAATAGATCGCTTCCGAAGGAATAAACATAAACGCGAAATCCATTGTGCCCATTTCGGGGCGGATATATTTCGAAGTTTCGTCAATGCGATTTTTTAAATCCTGCTTGAACAATTTTTCAAACTTTTCTCGTTCAGCGCTATCAGTACAATTTAAAATTCGTTCATAATTTTCCAGCGAAAATTTTGAGTCAATCGGTACAATTTTATCTTTCACGAAAACCACCGCATCCACAATAAGTTCCTGATCATTTTTATCACTTCGTCCAAGCTTATATTGCATTTGGTAAGATTTTGGCCCCAGGACATTTTTTAAGGTTTCTTCTAAAAAATATTCACCCAACACCCCACGTTGTTTTGGATTTTTTAAAATATCTTGTAAATTCTGAAGTTGGGCTGAAAAATTAACGACTTGGCGATTTGTTTCATCCAGCTTCGTCAATTTTTCCGTCACATTACTAATCAGCTTAGCTGACTGCTCCGTAATCCCCTGCACCGTACGAATTGTTTGGCTCATTTGCTCTTGGCCAGCCCGATGAGTTTGAGAAAGTTTCGAATCTATTTCTTTACGCAGCTCGCGATTTTCTTCCATGATATGTTGCAACGACTGTTGCATCGAAACCATCCGATCGCGCTCCTCACGCTTATCCGAGCCCAGCGCCACACTTTTTTTCAAATCAAAAACCAACCAAAGCAACGCGGCAAGCAATCCAAGCACAATAAGGAAAATGAAAAAAGATGTCATGTATTTTATTTTTTATAGTTAATTCTTGCAATAACCAAGGAACAAGAAACAAATTCCAAACAAATTACAATGACCAAATTTCACGCTACAAAACTTTTGATTATTGATTCTTTGAATTTGAGATTTGCTTGGTGCTTGTGTTTTGGTTGTTCATTGTGTTTTGATTTTTTCTTATCGTATTTTCAAAATATAGTAATATTTTGCTAGTATTTCTTTAATCCTAGGATAAACCGCTTGAGTCCTGGAATTTTATCGACTAATTCCGTATGGGGGCCTTCTAGAAAATCGAGCAGAAAACGATCAAGCATATCTAAACGATATTTAAATTCCTCACTGTTCATCAGCGCAAAACTAACTTCTTTTCCAATTTCGGCCTCTAGGCTGTTCATTAGATTTTTTAATTTCCCGCGACTAACATTATTTACGACCAAGACCATATCAACTTTACTTTTCGGATAATTCAAAAAAATTCCGCTTATCAGAGCCAACTTTACATCTCCAATTCCTTTTAGCCGCGCCAGACTCTTACTTTCAGGAGAAGCGGTTGATTTTGAAATTAAGCTTTTTAATTCTGGATAAAAATGAAAGCTACTATCCAATAAATAGGTTTTCACACCCTTCTTACTTTTTTCTTTAATAAAGCTTATTTTTTTCAACGCATTCAATTCCTTACGGACAGAAGCGATCGAGATCATATTTTTTTTAGCAACCTCACTAGTACTATATTCATTTTCAGGATTAAGTAAAAAAAGACGCAAGACCCTTACTCTTGTTTTAGAACCAAAGAGCATTTCAAGAACTTCAGACATAGCAATTTTTTTAAAATTTAATTAAATTTAGAGCCTAACTTTACCTCCATTATACAGCTCCCAGCCCAAATAGCAACCCGCCCAAAAGAATATTCCAGCAAAAAAGATTCCTATTCTAACCTCTCCTCTTAAATACTGATTTAGTCTAGGCTAAAAAATTGCACCAAAAGCAAATTTGAGCTATGATAAGAGAATACTGGCAGTGAATTTTCCGGCCATCTGTGTTATAATGATAAACAAATGCCGTCAAAGAATCCTGAAAAAAAATTAGACTCAATCAAGGAACTGCAAAAAGACATTTCCCCGATTTTGGTTATCAACAATCCCTCGCTCAAGCCCTACATTGAGCTTTTTGAATATACCCCGGAAAATATTTACCAAAAACCGCTCGGCACCTTGATTGGTTTTTTTGAAATTAAGGAATACGGTGGGCAATCAGCTTACGTCGTAAACTTTCTAACCTCCGTCCTTAAAAAAGAATACTACGCTAACCCAAGAAGGTCAGTTACGGAAAGCTTCGACGGCGCCATGCATAAAGTTAACTTAGCCCTTTCCGAGGTCGCCAAGCATGGCAACGTCGAGTGGATCGGAAAACTACACGCCTGCATTTGTGTCATCGAAAAAAATTCTGTTCATTTTACGGTCGCTGGCAACGCTAAAATTTTTCTTAACCGTAAGCAAGCGCTAACGGATATTAGCGAGGGGCTGTCTTCCCAAGAGAGCGAACCGCATCCGCTTAAAACTTTTATCAATGTTTCCAGTGGCAGACTTGAAAAGGGTGATAAGCTCATTATTACTTCTGAAGACATCTTTCATATTCTTAAGTTATCCGATCTTCAAAAAAATCTCCAGCGCCTGACTAAGCCACAATTTGTCCAATTTCTAAAAACTGCCCTCTCGAATGAGTTGGAAATGATCGCAACTATCGTCACTGATTTTGAAGAAGTTAAAAAAAGTTGCGTCGTCAAAACTTTAGTCGAGACTGAAATCCCTTTCCAAGAGGAGGCAATTAACGTTTTCAGTGAGAAAGCTTTTCCCGGAAAAAATATTCCCACTAAATCAGTTGAGGAAAATCTTAAACTGACCGAAGAAACTTTACCTCAACCTGACTATACGGACAAAAAGACTGGCCACATCTATATTCAAGGTGGCGCCCCGCCAGAAGAACTCAATCCGGCTCAACATTTTTCGGAATTTGTAGCAGAAAAGCTTACTGACGGTTGGCATTTTACGAAAAATGCTACTCGCCGAAATCTTACTTTATTGAAAAAGAATTTACAAAAGCGAGCCGAGCAAGCTAAAGCCAAAGCCGAAATCCGCAAGCAGCAACAAGCGCAGGACCGCGCAGAGCAAGCTAAGTTAGCCGAGGAGCGTAAAATTGAAGCTGAAAGCTTAGCCCAGTTAGCTAAAGCCAAAGAAGCCGAAGCGCTTAAACTTGAAACGGAAAGCCTAGCGCAATTAGCCAAGGAAAAAGCGGCTAAGGAAATGGAAATTGAAAAGGCTTTAGCAAAAAATGAACCTACCCATACTGAGCCAGCTATCGAGCAACCAAAGCCAGCCGTTGAAAAAAAACAACTTACTGAAATCATTGACTTAAAAAAACAATTAGCGCCCTCAGTGCCAGCACTACCAATCGATAGACCACTGACGCTAGATGAGAAAATTTTAAAGTTTCAACAGCAACTCAAAACGCAACCAACGGCTATTCAGGAGCCTGCTGTTCAACCAGCCAAACAACTAAAAAATGCGCTACAAAAATCGACCGCTACTTTACTTTCCGCCCTCCAACCATTAAAAAAAATTAAAAAGCCTTCCCTTAAACTACCGAGTGACCTAACTAAGAAAATTAAACGGGCTGGTTCAAGCCTACTTCCTCATTTTTCTAAATTCAAAAAAATTTTTCAAGCCTTAACGGCTAAACAAAAATTCGCTACCATTTTAGCCCTGCTGATAATTTTCGTCGCGCCAATGTTTATCAACAACTGGCTTAACCGCCCAAAACCAGTAGCTGTCGTGAATTTACCAAAAATTGAAATTTCGCTAGCCGAAAAATTAGCCGGCGAAAAAAATATTAAATTTGGCAGTACCGCTAAGCAGCTATTTTCAAATTCCAAATTTTCTAGTATCCTCCTGGCTGGTGACAGCTTAATTGCCTCAACCAAAACCAGTCTTTTGGTTTGGAAAAATCAAGCCCAAAATGAATACGCCCTACCCGCTAATACTGGCAACATCGTCACCACTACTTACATGGCTGACCTTGCGATGGTTTTAATTTTGACTGATCAAAATAAGCTTATCTCTTTTACGACCAGTAACGCTAAATTTTCCGAAAATAATATTACCCTCTCGTCTAGCTCGCCGACCAAACTAATTGGGACTTATTTAACCTATCTTTATTTTCTCGACCCAACTTCAAATCAAATTGTCCGTTACCCCAGGGCCGACGGTGGTTTCGGCGAAAAGACTAACTGGCTCAAAGAAACTGCCTCTTTCACGGGCACATCTGACATGACGATTGATGACAGTATTTACCTGATTCAAAATGGTCAGGTCATTAAATTTTTTAAAGGCAAGAAAGCTAATTTAACCCTAGAAAATTCAGCCACTCCAATTCGTTTCGACAAGCTCTTTACCACCATCGAGCTAACTTCGCTCTACGTTCTCGACACCCAAAATTCTCGCCTTGTGCAATATGACAAAGTTACAGGAAACATTACTTCTCAGTTTTACAGTGAGGTCTTCGCCAAGGGAACTTCTTTCATGGTTGATGAAGCACTCAAGACAGCCTTTGTCGTGACAAAAGAAGGGTTGAGTTCAGTGGCGCTGCAATAGAGGAGATAAAATTGTAACTTCGCCATTTTTTTATCCTATCCTCAAAAAAAATCCTACTTCAAAAGAAGTAGGATTTTTTTGTTTTTATAGGAAGAATTTTTGACTCAGATCTTTCGACTTCATTTTTCCCGCCCAAGGCGGGAAAAACTACGCTCAAGATGACACTAAAAAAATACTAACCCAAGAAGCTAAAAAGCTAAAGCCTAAGAAAGTTTACCCCGTGGCAAATGCCATTGGGGCTAGAAACCTGCACTGGCTTGTCTGGCGAATTTGGCGCGTTCCATAATTTCACGGTTGACGATATCAGCATCGCGACCATATTTGAGGCGAGAAAGCTCTTTGAGATAGTTAGCAATTTCCTGATTGCCATGCGTCGGCGGATAAAAATTAACGTTAAAAGGTTTAGAAAGTTCTCCATTGAGTAAAACTTTCGCAAAACCTTTATAATTATCGACGTTAACTAAATCGTTCAAGGTAAACACTGGCAAAAATTGTTTTTCAAGAAACTCCCCATCTTCCGAACCAACTCGAAGCGAAACCATCGAACCAACATTACCAAAAACGGCCTTAGAAATTTCTTCGCTGAGTTGTCCAATGAATTGATGGGCAATAATTAAACATAGTCGATATTTTCGCGCTTCCGAAAGAATTTGCGAAATTGAATTGGTTGTGACATTTTGGAATTCATCGAGATAAAGATAAAAATCTCGCCTTTGATCTTCCGGCATATCGCCACGCGCCAAAGCGTTCATTAAAATTTTGCCGACAATCACCATCCCCAACAAATGCGCGTTAATCTCACCAATCTTGCCTTTAGAAAGTTTAACTAATAAAATTTTTCCACTGTCCATGATTTCGCGAAAATTGAGAGTGCTTTTCTGCTGGGCGATAATCGGACGCATCATATCATTAGAAATAAAGGTTGTCAGCTTCGAAGTAATATACGGCACCATATTGGCTAAAGCCGCATCGCCTCCAGCCTTCTCTGCCTCCTTAATCCAAAAATCTGAAACGACCGGATTTTTACATTTGGAAAGTTTCATCCTACGGAAATCTTCATCCGCTAAAACCTTAGAAATTTCCATTAACGTACTACCCGATTCTGGATCTTCCATAATCAGGAGCATCGCGTTGCGAACATATTGTTCAAACATCGGCCCACCGGTGGCTTTCAAATCATAGAGCTGGTCAAAAATGCCAATCATTTCATTAATTACAAAAGTTTTCTGCTCCGGATGCGCTGGGTCATATTCCAACATATTAAGTCCGAAAGGACGCTCAACATCAGATGGGTCAAAAATTATCACGTCTTCAGCGCGCTCTTTTGGAATAGCAGTCAGGATGTCCTCAATCGCATCCCCATGCGGATCAATAAAACAAAAGCCCTTGCCATTTCTAGCATCTTGCTTAGCCATTTCTTGCAAAAAGTTTGATTTTCCTGTTCCAGTTTGCCCAATCGTATAGAGATGTCGCCGACGGTCGCTATCCGCCAAACGAATTTCAGTTTTTAAACCTCGATAATCATTGTAGCCCAGCAAGATTCCCGTAGCTGGAATATTTAGGGGTGGTGGCGCTGCTCCAGATTTTAGCCATTTAATTTTCGGGGTTTCCGTGGTCGAAATTGGGAAATGAAAAATACTCGAAATTTCCTCGGTCGAAAGGATAACCGAATTTTCTTCGTCGAAATTTCGGAAAATATAATCGTAAGCAATCTTTTTACCCTTAATTCTTTTTTTAATAATAAAATGATTAACTTCGTGATTTTCAAATTGGGCAAAAGAATTTTCTAAGTGGGCTAAAATTTCATCCGCGCGCTGCTGAGTTTTAGCTGAAGAAAGCAGGCGAATATTCGTGCGAAAGCCAACCTTATTCGATTTAGTTTCAATGCGCTTTAATAATTCTTGTTCCTCCGGGGTCAGCTGAACCATCTCCTTTTGTTTAAACGGCTCCTCATCAGGCTTACTTCTTACGACTTGCACGACGCCCTTCCCTAATTCCATAACCAAGGAAGCATTATGGGCATCTTTTAGTTGCTTACCTTGTTGCATCTTATGTGCAATACCCTTCCCAAGTTTTCGCCAACCTTTTCCAGCTGGACGCAAAATTAACTGGATAACCGCGCCTTCATCAATCGTTTCCAATTTGCTGAGGGCGTTAGAAATTTCATTAAGCGGATCAACTTCCATATTTTCATAAGTCGTCACTGGCAAAGCGTAACTTTTTTTCAACGTCAAAGCCGCCGACGCCGTAAAACTGCCTGGCGCAAAAATCGTGTACTCAGGAACTTTTTCCACTGAAGCGTGCGGGAAGTAGCTGTGAATTTGTTTTTCAATACTCTCGCGAAATTTTCTCGGCACCGATAAATAGAAAAAGATTTCTTCGCTGTTGGAAGGATTCGCTATTTCCAGGGCGATGTATGGTTCGCTATATAGAAAATGACCTAAAATAGATTTTTTTTCTTTAATATTTGCTAGCGCCCCGAGGAGTTGTTCCATCGAACCGATTTCATCTTTCCAGGCCTCACTGTCTCTCGGCTGAGTTTCATTTTTATCCTTAAAAATTTTCGTCACCCGCACCACTTCCAAATCCATATTCATACTGCGATTTATTTGGGCCCGAAAATTTAAAAAACTTCGCAAAATCAAAAAGGCCCCACTGCTAACCGCTGCCACCGAAAAAAGCCAGGTTAAGGGAATTAAGATTGTATTAAGGTCTAAAAGAGTATCCATTTATTTTTATGTTTTTATTTTTATGCTGTTGAATTTTAAACTCTCTTACTTTCAACTTTATAACTTTATATCTCTTTTATCATTCCCTTAGCAATTAGAGCATTGTGCAGTTCATCGGCGAGGAGTTTGTCGTGGAAAGTGTCGAGAATATAGTTGTCTTCCATGTGCCTGGCAACCTTGACCGCGTGCACCACCCCTTTTTGCTGAGCCAAATCTAGCAAATGGCTAACTTGTCCTTCGGCGTTATTTTTTTCAAAACCTACCTGCGCATCGCGAGAAACTTCAGCCTCATCAGGATCATTGGTCGCTTGGGTTTGAACTTTCGAAAGAATTTTTCCATAAGCGCTGTCTTTTTCCGCCGAGCTAATTTCTGTCGGAGCTTCTTTTTCCACCGCAAAAACTGGCGCTTCTTGCGCAGTAGGATTTTCAGACGAGCTTTTTCCAAGCTTTCGCTCTAAATCCAAATCCTTGTCATCAATCGGCTCTAAATTACTTTTCATATTTTTTAATTTCCGAATTACTGATTACTGATTACTGATTACTGATTACTGATTACTGATTACTGATTCGCCCCTAGCATTTCTTCGCGAAAATCTTTTACGATAGCATCGACTAGTTCGTCATAATTTCGAATTTTCTCTTTGAAAAAAGCGGCCACCTGTTCTGGCTCAACCTGCCCCTCAGACATTTTCTCATATTCCTCTCTCCCCTGTTCTCCCAACCTTTCCATTGTCTCCAAAAAAATTCGCTTGAGCAAAATTTCCGTCATTTTAATAATGAGTTCATTTTGTTTATCCTCCGGCAGGCTATCAATCCCCAGGTCTCTTACTAACTGCGAAAGAGCCTGCTGTTGCGAACTAGTTATTTCTTCGTTTTCTGTTTCCATATGTTTTTAAAAATTTATTTTTTTATATTTCCTAAACTACCCTATTTTTTGAAGCTGCGTTAACTACTCCCGCAAGCCATTGCTTTGGAGTTTGATTAAGTACTTTATCAGAAAAGGAAAAACTCCTATCCCCAGCCAAGCGCTCGCCAACCAAGGGTCTAAAATTAGTAGCCAGCGTTCTCATCCCATCTCTCACCCCTGGTCGATTCTGAATTAAATCAGCTATTTTAATATCTTTAACCTCACTCCAATTTACGCCTTCTCCCTTAGTGAACTCGGCCAAACAAGTTTTTAAAATTTTATCCTTCAAAGCTCCACTCTTAAACAACTCCTGCAAAAGATGAGGATTAGTAATTCGCCTGTCGCCCGCCATTAAATTACTAAGCGCTTCCCTTGTAAGCCCGGCGTTAGCATCCTTAAGATAATTTTCTGGTCCAATAGTCTCAAAGCCTTCAGGCATTTGAGAATCAGTAGGAGAATCAATTTGAATTTTTGGTCCCTTAATCTCAAAATTTTCAGGTGTTTGAGAATCAACAGAATTTTCATTTTGAATTTCTGGCCCAACAGCCCTAAAGCGTGCTGATGCATCTTCAGGACTTTGTGAGGGAAGTTCAGGTTCAGCTCCTGGAGTTTCAATGTGCTGAGCAGGGGCAGTATGATGATGACCCGATGGTGTATGGTGATGAACGCCATGAGGCATTTTAATATCACCGTATTTTAGATCTACTTTAATATCAGTTAATTTCCCATCAGCATCAATGAAAATCTGATCACCCGCATGCACAGTAGCCCTACCCGTTTTCAGCATTTCTTGATATTCCTTAAGTCTTGCAGCGGTTTTAACGTCTCCAGGTTTCTCCACTAGTACCGTTTTCATCGCCGTTATCTTATCATTCATATAATTTACAAACTCACGATGAGCTTCAGCGCCTGAAACTTTACGGTCCATGGTACTATCAGCCCGATAATAATCCCGCAAGGTTGCTTCGATACTGCTACCTTTTTCAATTGTTATTCCTTTAGGAGGAGTACTTGCTGACTTCTCCAAAGCATCAGCGTTAGGAATTCCAGGCGCTCCAGGCTTTGCAGCATTAGGTATTTTATTAGGATCATAATTAGCCCCAAGGTGACTCGAACCTCCATTTCCTCCAAAATGACTAGTAAAGTCACGCCAATGCTCCGCTAATTTAAAATGATCTCCAATACCGTGAGCCAATTCTACCGCAAAACCAGAGGCCAAAAATGTTCCCACTAAACCAGCGGTAAAATTTTGACGAAAATCTTGACTTTTTATTTTCCCAAGTGCATCCTGCCCATCCGTTTCTACTATATCATTCATTCTATCCGAAAGAAGTTTATATTTATCTTCGGGGGGCATGCTTTTTATTTTTTCAATCATCGCTTGCTGCTCTTTTTCAATTTCTTTTTCATCTCTGCCCTTTCCCTTAACTTCAAGCCCTTGTTTTACACCAACGCCAACTAAAAGTCCGCCAAAAATTCGCCTAGCTACAATGAGTCCAGCGACCGTGGTAGCAAAAACTGCTCCAGCGCTAATAGAAAGAGCTCCAGCGCCGGCAAAACCAGCCGCTATCACTAATTTTTTCTTCCAATTTAATTTCTGATATCCTTCAACGGTATCCATAACCCCCTTCTTCACCCAACCTTGTCCAGTACCTGTTATTTTATCCGCCTTAACTTTATCATGTTCATCCGCAAGGGTAATTTTCTGCTCAATTCTAAAGCTAGCGTAAAGCTGCGCTAATTCATTATCCGGAAGATTTCTTTTTTGAGCATCTTCTAAAACTAAAGTTTGAAGTTCTAAAAGCTTATTTTCATAAAGCTTCTTGAAATGTAAAATTTCCGAATCATTTTTTGAAATTTTCTGACTACTCCAGTAATTATCATCAGCTGCCCCCTTTTTTCCAGCATTACCGCTAAAAAAATTTCCAATTCTTTTCAGCGCTGCCGTTTTATCGTAATCTTTTTCTAAATATTCCTTTCGACAAGCGTCCAGCTCCTCAATTTTTTTAACGATCGCTTCGTGTCGAGTCACTAATTCTGAAACGCCAGCTTCTTTTTCTTTTGCTGCCTTGCTTTCCGCTAATTCATTTTTTTTCGCTTCAAATCTTGCTTTTTTCGCTGCCATTTCCGCTTCCCTAGCATCTCGCCCCGTCTTTATATCTTCTTTGATTTTTCCGATAGTTTCTCCGTTTTTAGTACTATTAGCCTTATTTTCCGCTTGCAATTTACGTCTCTCAAGCTCTTTTACGTCCTGATCCGGCTTACTTTTTAAAATATAAGCCTCGACTTCAGCTTTAAAAACTTCCAGCATCGCCATGGCCTTAGCCGAAATTTCCTGAACTTCTGCTAAAGTTGCGTTACCGTTATCAGGGTCACTCTTGCCATCAATATTGCAAACTAATCTTAGCTTATTATAATCCTTTATTAGTTTAGCTGTTTTTTCTTTCTCTGGCAGTCCGGCATCATTTTTTAATGATTTAAAAACCTCGGTAAAGGTATCCGCGGAAACTAAATCATTAAACCCTGCAAATAAATTATCTAAATTCTGTTTATATTCCAAGCGAGCTTTTTCTGCTTTTTCAGCAACTAAAGCTTTCTCAACCACTTCCCTTAAAACAGGAGGCAATTTATCCGGCTGGCTTTTGCCAGCTTTAACTTCATTTAATAAAACCTCCAGCTCAGCGCTAGTATAGACTTTTGCTGAATCAACAATATCACCCACCGTTTTAACTGCCTCTATGACATCTTCAAAAGTATGCATCTCTAAAAAAAGCTCGCCTTCTTTCTTTTTTTGAGCTTCATCAACCTCGCCGGTAAGTTCAGTCTTAACCTTTTTGCGAGAATTATCGTAATATGGTTGCCAAAATGGCTGGGGCTTATTATCGGCCATACAATTTAAAATATTTTAAGCTTTTTTAAAAATAGAATTACAAATAAATTCAACTAATTCTTCTGATCTCTTAAGTTCGAAAGATCTTTTCGTCTTTAAAAAATATTCCTTTTCAATAATTATTTCCCTTAAAAATCTTTTCGTAAAAATTTTAAGTAGCGTCTTTCGCTCTTCTTCCGTAATTAAACCAATCGAATCAGCCTGTGATTCTACTTTAAGATTCTCTAAAAATTCAACGCCACTTTTTCTAAAAATCTCCACATCCTCCCTTGAAAGTCCCGCCACTTTTTTTTCTTCCTGTTCCATGCTCCGTGTTTCGTGTTTTGTGTTTTGTGTTCCATTCTCGGTATTTCGCATCTCCTGTTCCATGTTTCGTGTTCCATGTTTTGTATCTCGTATTCCCTGTTCCATGTTTCGTGTTCCATGTTTTGTATCCCGCATTGCCTCATGCTCCACGATATACGTCTTTTCCCCATAAACTACATAGCCAACACGCTCATCACCAATGGCCTTTCTGATCAGCTCTTCGAAAATAGTTAAATCCGCTTCGGCTCTTCCACCCATAGCCTCAATTTCATCGCTTACGAAAAGCTTCTCATTCGCTAAAAAATAGGCTAAATCCTTTCTTAAATCATAGTCATAAACCTTATCCTTATTCGAAACAGCCTTTTTCGCAAAATCATTCTTATCAATATAATGCACCCGATGCCTAATCTTTTCCGCTAGTTCCTTTAATTTCAACAGCGAGCTACCACCTGTTATATCTTGTACTTCCTCTGCTGTTTCAACTGTTTTGTTTTTTATTTCTTCGCCACCATCAACCGCAAGCGTTAATTTCCGCATTGGACGGCTGGCTATTTTTACTTTTATTTTCTCGTCGCTTAAAGTTTCAGTCTCCTTTTCAGCTGTTCCCGTAAAAAAATTATTTAAAAAGGCCATATCGAAAATTGATTTTTATTTATATCAAAATTATAGCACAAAAAACAATTTTCAAGAATAGCAAAATTACAAAAAAAGGTTTTTGGATATTTTTTAAGGCGTATAGAATTTCTATACGCCTTAAGTTTTTTCACCTCCTTTGAGGTTAAAATTTTTCCGAAAAAATTAATCAATAAGACAGACTGTCTTTAAGAACCCACCCTCTTGGACTGTGCTCAGTGATTTCCATTCTATCGTTTTCTGGAAATCTTACCAAAGCCATCCCCATGGGTTCACCTTCCCCAGCAAATTTGACGATCAAGACTCTAACAGCTTTCCCAATTCCATTACCAGGATAGGGATTACCATTGTCTCCATAAACCGTCACCTCTTGCTTGGTCGTAGCCTCCTTTCCAAGTGGCGATTCCAGCTTGGAAGAAAAACCCTCCAATTCACTTGAACCTTTCTGACTTAGGCTACCTAAAAAATGATTCAGGCTAGCCTTGACAGGAGGTACAAAGAAACTAACAAGAAGAATTATTGATAGCCACTTAATCGCCATAACTATAAACGCAGGCATCTTAATAACATTCTTAACGCGTGGGATACTGCTCAAAATAAACAATGGTAACCACACTAAACAAAGAATTGCTAAAAAGAAACCCTCCCACGCCGATTGCGCGAGTGCTCCAATGCCCCAAATTGCCAAGACAATACCCAATAAGGTAAGCAGGACAATTTTAGCAACACTGCTTCCAGCACTCACAATGCCCGTTACTGCGTCTGGAGCATTTTGGTTAATTCCTTCCCCCACTATTTGCAGTGAGGTCAGCACTAAATGCTGAAATTTGGAAGAAAGCATAAATGCCAAAACGAAAACAAAGACAAAAAAACCCAATATCCACAACATAATTCCTCCTGAAATAAAATTTTTCAAAAATTATTTTCTCTTGGCTCGCATAGCTGCCAGCTTAGCATCTAGCAAGCTATTAAGATTATCAATGCCAGTTGTATTAACATTAACTTTCCTGACGCCTTTTTTTGCTTCTTCAATAAAAGGCTTCACTTTTTCTCTAGTAGCGTTGAAGCCGTCCATCGCCAAAACAATCAAATCAATCTTTTTCTTCTCATTTTTAATCAAGGAAAAAACATCATAAGTTTGATCGAGAAAAAAAAGTTGATCCTGGAAAGTTGGGCAGTTAAGCAGATCATCAACGAACCCTGCAGCCTTTTCAATGCCAGCAGAGTAATCAACTTTTTTTGTTGACTCCTTTGGAGCATTATTAGATTTAATAGGGTTACCATTCTCATCTTTCTTTTTCTCTCCACCGCCACCACTTGACTTAGAGATTTCCTCCTTGTCAATTAAAACGTACTTATAAACTGCAAGCGTAACCGCTGCAAGTTTCTTTTTTCCGTTTTCCTCCAGAAGGAGTTTTTTTACAAACTCCCCGAACTTCTCCTTCCCTTCTGGTATTGTACGTATAACGCGATGCATAAAAGCGTTATCTTCGAAGACTTTTTCAGAAGTCTCCGTGGAGTCGCCAGCCCCGAACAAATCACCAACTTTTTTCACTACATGCGTGGCGACTTGTTCGCCACCACCTCTAATGATCTTCTCTATGGCAGAATAAGCCGCTGCTCCTAAAGCACTTTCGCCTAATTCTCCCAGAAGATACCATATACCTTTTTTTTCATCTGCCATAATAGAAATCTCCAGTTTGTTGTTGTTTTGAAATAAAAAACTTTAATTTTCAAGGAACCTGAACGAGGTCACCTTCTTTATTTGACCCCATTACAAGGCTACCCTGTAACAATCAATCATAGCACAAAAAGAGGCTTGTGTCAAGAAAAGGCAAAATTGTTATATTGCTATATTGTTAAATTGTTTATTCTAGGCTTATTTAAGGCATTATCCCGTCATTGCGATCCGCCCGGGGCGGAGTGGCAATCCAGGACTACGTTATGCGCGACTAGGCTCTGGATCGCCACGGATTTTCGAGTACAAAAATCCTCGCGAAGACAGAATACTAAAATGCACTTCGCAATGTGCGGAGAGGAATGCGAAATGCGAATTCTAAAATCTAGAATCAAAAATCTGAAATCTATTCCACCTATTTGTAGCTTTGCAGGTAAAGCAATAACTGTGAGTAAAATAGTATAGCCAACTACCTCCAAAAATGCTATATTAAAAGTATAAAAAATAATCTTAAAAAAATAAACATGACCACAGCAAAAAAGGAAACTGCGACGCCTTGGCAT
>CAILTR010000104.1 GCA_903837175.1 uncultured bacterium | reverse complement strand
TGAGGGTTAAGGATGTTTTCTGCTATTATTTGCATAGAATCTCTAGGGTCTTCAATGATTAATTGAGTAAATCTAGAGATGATACTGTATTTTTCCATTTTAGGCATGTCAGAGTGTTAAGTATGACATGGGCGAGTGCAAACATTTGCCAAAAACAAAGTAACGTGTTATGGTTTGAAGGTAATTAACTTATTTTATTGAGCATACGTTGGTTTCTGGCCCTTAAGAGCCTTAAACGAGCATATTGCCAAACAAACGCTATGGCGCTAACGCACAAGCAAAAAGAAAAGGTGACCAAAGAAGTTAAACGTCATGAGAAAGACACTGGCTCCCCAGAATATCAGATTGCGATGTTCACGGAACGCATCAAAAAACTGACTTCACATCTTAAAAAGAACAAAAAAGATTTTCATTCTCGAAGAGGACTGCTAAAAATGGTAGCCAAGAGACGAAAATTGCTTTCTTACCTTGAAAAGACTAACGAAAAAACTTACAAGAAAATTATCAAAGAGCTAGGACTTAAAGGCTAAGCCCACAGATAATTACGGATTAATGACGGATGGACACGAATCACGGATGAACTTCGCTTCAGCAAAATCCGTGATCTGTGAAAATCCGTTTTTAATTTGTTTAAATCCGTAATAAAATAATATGCTTAGATCAAAAGAACAACGCGTTGGCGTTTTAGTAGACATTCAAAACCTCTATTACAGCGCTAAGGCGCTTTATGGGAAGAAAGTAAACTTTCAAAAAGTCTTAGAGGAGGCGGTTGGTGAGCGAGTTTTTATTCGCGCCATCGCTTATGGAATCAAAACTGTCGACGGCCAAGAAGAAAAATTCTTTGAAGCACTAGAAAAACAAGGCTTTGAAGTCAAAACTAAAGACCTACAAATTTTTCCCGGCGGAGTGAAAAAAGGGGACTGGGATGTGGGTATTGCCGTTGATGCCATTAAACTTTCTAAAAGTTTAGATGTAATTGTGTTAGTTTCCGGTGACGGAGATTACATTCCACTTGTGCAATATATTCAAAGTACCACTGGTTGTCGCGTCGAAGGGATGGCTTTTGGCGAGAGCACTAGCGCTAAACTCGGTGAAGCCCTGGATGATTTCATTGACCTTTCGGAAAATAAAAAGAAGTTTTTAATTTATTCGAGAAACTAACAAATGTTTTAAATTTCAAAAAAGCCAGAAAGTATATATTTTAGAGCCTTGCGCTGCCGCAGGTACGAGTCTTGAAATATATACTTTCTGGCTTTTTTATGTTTACAACACGAAAAACCCAACAAGCGGGTGAGGGATTAAATTAAAATTAAAAAAATTGACAAAACGCCTAAAGCAGGCTATTGTTTGAGCAGTTAGAAAAATAATAAAATTAAATTAAAAGCCCTGTTTAGCGCCTGCGTTGAAAACGAAACACAAACCTCAAAAATTTTTGAGATTTGAATTTCGACTTTAGCCAGTTGTGGCTAACTTGAGGCTAAAAATGTTTATGGCCGCAAAAAAATGGTCCCTCCAAATTGGAGGACGCATGCTTGAAATTGAAACGGGTCTTTTGGCTAAACAAGCCAATGGAGCAGTGACCGTGCGCTATGGCGACACGGTGGTTTTGGCAACTGCTGTAATGAGTAAAAATGCCTCCCGCATTGGCGGTTATTTTCCCCTCATGGTTGATTACGAGGAGCGTTATTACGCTGCTGGTAAAATTAAAGGTTCTCGCTTTATTAAAAGAGAAGGCAGACCTTCTGATGAAGCAGTTTTAACTGGACGCGTCGTCGATCGAACTATCCGACCGCTTTTTAATCCTCGCATGCGTAACGATGTACAAGTAGTGGTGACGGTTCTTTCCATTGACGGTGAAAATGATCCAGCAATTGTTTCTATGATTGCCGCTTCAACTGCGCTTTCAATTTCTAATATTCCTTGGGCTGGCCCAATCGGAGCCGTACGCGTTGGACGTCTTAACGGAGAATTTATCTTAAATCCAGTCAACACCGAAGTTGAAGCAGGCGATATTGATTTAATTATCGCTGGCACAAAGGAAAAAATCAACATGATCGAAGCTGGGATGAACGAAGTTCCTGAAGAGGCTGTCGTAGCGGCGTTTGCTTTTGGACATGAGGCTATTAAAAAAATCACCGATTTAATTGCGCAAGTTGTCGCTGAAGTTGGAGTTGCTAAAACTACACCCGCCCTCTTGGCTGGTTCGGCTGAATTTGAGGCAGAAATTAAAGCTCTTTATTTAGCGGAGAACCTTTCTGAAATTCTGTATGATAAAAACAAGCAAGTGATTGAGGATAAAATGAAAGTTATTAAAGAAAAAATCAATACCTTTATTAAAGAAAAATACACTGAAAATGTCGACAAGCTTAAAGAAGTCGCTGAACAAGTTTTTGAAGAAGCTTCTGATGAAATTGTGCACCAAAACATCTTAGAAAAAGGTCAACGCCCGGATGGACGCAAGCTAAATGAAGTTCGCCACATTTCTTGCCTTGTTGGACTTCTTCCACGCACCCATGGGAGCGCCGTTTTCACCCGCGGAGAAACTCAAGCTTTAACAGTTACCACATTGGGTTCACCTGGAGATGAGCAATTCATTGACACTATGGAAGTTGATATTAAAAAAAGATACATTCACCACTATAATTTCCCACCCTTTTCCGTAGGTGAGGTTCGCCCAATGCGCGGACCAGGCCGCCGAGAAATTGGCCATGGCGCTTTAGCTGAAAGAGCTTTAGTTCCGGTTATCCCCTCAAAAGAAGAATTTCCTTATACAATTTTACTAGTTTCTGAAATCTTAGAATCAAATGGTTCTTCTTCGATGGCTTCGACTTGTGGCTCAACCCTTTCCTTAATGGATGCAGGCGTGCCAATTAAGCGACCGGTCAGTGGGATTGCCATGGGCATTATTGTTGGCAAAGATGGAAAATTTGAAGTTCTAACTGATATCCAGGGTCTTGAAGATCATTATGGCGACATGGATTTTAAAGCTGCTGGAACTGAAAATGGAATCACTGCCCTACAAATGGATGTTAAAGTTGACGGCATCACCGTCGAAATGCTAAGCGCCGTGCTACTGCAATCAAAAGGTAATCGCAAAGAAATTTTAGATAAAATGTTGGAAACCCTGCCGACTCACCGAGCTAATATGTCCCAATATGCCCCTCGAATCATTACGATGCATATTAACCCAGCCAAAATCAGAAATGTAATTGGAACTGGTGGAAAAATTATCAATGAGATTATTGATGAAACTGGCGTCCAAATTGACATTGAAGATGACGGCTCAATTTTTATCACTTCAGTCGATGAAGCTTCCGCCCTTAAGGCGCAACAGTGGATTGATAACCTTACGCACGAAGTCAAAGCTGGTGAAATTTTTAACGCTAAGGTAACCCGTCTAATGACCTTTGGAGCTTTCGCAGAAATTTTACCTGGACAAGAAGGTTTAATTCACATCTCAGAATTTTCTGACAAGCGCGTTGATCGCGTTGAAGATGTCGTTAAGGTTGGCGATATTATTCCAGTGAAAGTAAAACAAATCGACGATCAAGGACGCATAAACCTTACCGCAAAAATCACCCCCGCTATAAATGAATAATATTTTTGCGAACTCTTGCAAATTATGTTAAAATAAAAGCACTTAAAAGTGCTTTTATTTTTTAATTTAAATTAAAAAATAATTTAAGCATTTTTCTTAAACTATTTTTATTAAATAAAAAAATGCTTAATCAAACAAACACAAAAACTTCTTTAGAAAGGCAAGATGAAACAAGCACTATGCCAACAGATTTTATTATTCACACAATGCAAGGCGATCTTGAAAGCTTAAAGAGTGGTCATACTAATGCACTATCCAGTACGCATACGGCCCCCCTACCAACAAAAAAAGATCCTGTAAAAAGTGAACCGACTCCCCTTGTAACTTCACCCTTTAATAATTTACCACCTAAGCAAGATCACCCGGTTCAAACAAATATACTTCCACCCCAGGTAGCTAAACCAGTGACAACTCCAATTCCAACTAATATTATTCAAAAAAAAGAAACCCCAAATGGAAAAACTTTATATAAAATTATTTTTCTTATTATCTTACTGGCTGTAATTGCCGTCGTAGGTTTTGGTTTTTATTATGTTTACACTTCAACTAAGAGCTCAACTAATCCTGCAGTAACCACAGAAAACACCCCCTCTACTGAACAAGCGACCCAACAAAATTTACCTTCAGAAGAAGCTGTCATAATTACACCGAATTTAAGCAAATATTCTCTTGATAAGCCTAACTTTTTACCCATTGATTTCTCTTCTAGCTCTTTGGTTGACCTTAGCTCTCAGTTTTCAAAAATAGCTGAAGAAATAAAAGCCTTGCCAGCCTCAGGTCTATATGAGTTTATCATTGTTGATAAAAATGATAACCCTATTGATTTTAAAACCTTTGCCCAAGCAACTAAAGTCACTCTTTCCTCAAATCTCTTGGGTAATTTAACAAAAGAATTTTCATTATTTTTTTATAATGATAATGGCGATGTGCGCTTAGGACTGGCAAATAAAACAACCACTACAGAAAAAACTAAACTCGTAGCAGCCATGCTCAAACAAGAACCAACCTTGGTTAGCGATCTTAATTTTTTGTTCCTTGGCTCCTCAGCAATAGATACGATTAAAACTTTTACCGTAAGCCCTTATTCGCCAAATAATGAGGTAGTTAGATATTTAAACCTTAATAATGAGAAAACACTCTCCATTGATTACACTGTCACTACTAATAATCTCCTTATTAGTACCAGCAAACAAACATTAAGAGCAGTTTATCAGAAAGTAACTTCTACTAACAATTCAATCACAAAAAATGATTCCCGTGAAAACACAACCTCAACTACTTCCACTCAAAACAAGCTATCAACACCCCAATAATTAAATAACTGTGGATAACTTGTTAATAAGTCTACCTTTTTACTGCTTTTTAAAAAAATAATTTATTTATTCTTAAAGGAACCTTTTTAAATTAGCAGCAGCGAGTTTAACTTAGTGTCAATAAACCTTATTTTATCCCAGCAGTAAGCCTTTCTTATTTCCTAACTTTGACCGAAGCACTTTTTTCTGCTATAATTGATTTATCAAGTGAACTTTAAAAATCTTTTTAGCTCGGTACTCACGTTCCAATCACAATTTCCCCCTATTTGTGATTGGAACGTGGGTACTGTCCAAAGTTTTTAACTCATCGTAGTTAAAACGCTCCTATTCTGAGAGGAGCAACAAAACAAAAATAAAAAAACTTTTTTTAAAATAAAAATAAATAAAAAAAGCACAATTTAGTTCTTTCAAACCCATCAAAGGCTTTATGCCAGAGGATAGGTACCACACAGTATATTAAATAAAAGCTCAGAATAATATACAAGCAAAGAGGTATGTATACAAAATACATGTAATCAAAAATTTAAAAATGCTCTCACCCGGGCTATTAGATTGAAAATTTACATGTTGATACATACATAACACTCGGCGCTGTACGCCATATATAAATTATCGGGCGCCTTACAGCGCCGGGTTTCCATACCTTTTATTGATTTTGAAATTCGGCCTTACTCGTTTTTAAAGAATGCACCATTTGGGTGTTTTTTTGTTTTTATAAACAAAATAGATTATAATCAAAAAGTAACCACCCTTAAAAAAGCTTATGTTTAATCTTTTTAAAAATAAGGAGCTATCCTTGGGACAACTCGGTGAGAAGGCGGCAGTGACCTTTTTAAAAAGGCACGGCTATAAAATTATTTGTACTAATTTTACTAACACCGCAGGCAGACGCCTCGGGGAAATAGACATTATCGCCAAAGAAGGAGCTGAACTTGTCTTTGTAGAAGTTAAAACTAGAAAAAAAACAAATTTTATTACACTGCCTGAAGAGAATATAACCAGGCAAAAGCTCCATAAATTAAAAAAGATTGCCGCTTATTATCTTAGCACTAATCAACTCTGGGATTCCACTTTTCGTTTTGATGCCTTGGCTATTATTTATCATTCCGAAACAAATCTTTTCAAAATAAACCATCTTAAAAATATTTTCATAGACAACTAGCCTATTTTTTTGTTATAATAGATTCATAATTAATTTAGCTTTGTGCCTTATCAGGGGTGCAAAACCTATAAATCAATAATGTTAAACACTATGTCACTAACTCCAGAATTTTTAGCTGAAAGCAAAAAAAACCTACTAAAGGATAAGGAACATTTTGAAAATGAAATTAAACGACTTACAAAGCCAACCCTGGATAGTGAATACGCCACCACTTATACTGAAATTGGCTCAGGTGAAGATGAAAATGCTTCTGAAATAGAAGAATACACCGATAATCTAGCAGTAGAACAAAATCTTGAAAAGCAATTAAAAGAAACTCTTGAAGCCCTTGAGCGAATTAACCAAGGAACCTATGGAAAATGCCAACAATGTGGGGATGAAATCTCCCCTGAACGCTTAATAGCTTATCCAGCGGCTAAAAACTGTGTAAACTGCTAGCAAATCAAATAATGCGCCTAGTAAATAATAATTTCAAGGACTTTGGCTTGCAAATAACCCTTTGTACCACCTTTTTAATTATTTTAACTGATCAGCTTATTAAAAATAAAATCCGCTCCACTGGCGGCTTTTATTTTTGCAATGAAGGTATTTCTTTTGGTTTTTACCTTCCTAGGGTACTTTTTTGGCTATGCTTTGGCTTGTTTTTGTTTTTTAGCTTTTTTTATTATTTAAAAATCCTTCAAAAAAAGAAGCTACCCACCTTATTATCTATTGGTTTAGGTTTTTTTTGGGGCGGAATCTTGGCAAATAATTGGGACCGTCTTTTCTTTGGCTGCGTTTTTGATTATCTTTCTATTTTTGGACAAAAATTTCCACTTTTCAATTTAGCGGATATCTTTATTTCTTTAGGCAGCCTACTTATCCTAACCACCTTCTACCAAAAAACTAAACAATCTCGGGTATAAGCTGTGCATAACCAAGGCTAAATTTCTAATTTCTTGTGTATAAGGCTGTGTAGAGTTTTTGTATAAAAAGATTCTCCCTGTTTTCTTATTTCAGAGATTCAATTATTAACAGTTATTATTTTTCTTAGCCCCTAGCTTATCCACTAAGGCCTCAACCTTTCTCACTTTAAGTAAGCCCTTTTATAACTTTATCCACCTTCAAAGAGGTTACTAATAATAATAACTCTTTAATATAATTAAATATAAAATACAATTAATAGATAAGGACAATTTTTTTAAAAGTTAGTTAATTAGATTTATAGTTATAGAGGATTACTTTTGAGTTTAGTTAGAGTTAGCTAATAAATAGGAACACTAAGGATAGCTATATTAAATAGAATTGGAAATAAGATAGTATCAATATCCCTGGTTAAGCCCTAAACAACCTAGGCTCACTAGGCCCAGCTCTTCTGAAGCTTGTCGAGGCGGACAATCCTTAATGCATTAAACTTTTTATTATTGTAGCTCATTGAGAAATGAATTGGCTAAATAATAAATAAGGAGCTTATTTATTGGGAGTTCATAAAATATCAAAAATTAGTATTATGGGGTTTTAATTATTTTAGAAAGTGTGGTATTATATTTATAGTTAAAATAAACTAATTATGAAAAGGAAGGATATTTTTATTGCAACGCTTTTTACTCTTGCCTCTCTTTTTGTGTATGCAATTTTTCCAACTAAAAACAATTTTCAACAGGTAATAGTGTTGTTGGTTTTCTTTGTTTTGTTTCCATTGATTTTTAATAAACTATTTCTTAAGAGAAAATTATCATTTTATGGCTTAAGTTTAGGTGATTGGAGAAAAGGTTTAATTTTGAGTACAGCCTCGCTAGTTTTAATGGGTTTTATTTTTTTAATATTATCAGTTTATTTTAATTTTTTAGGAAACTATAATATCCCAGTTTTTATTTTAAATAATCTTAAAGGTTTTTTGTTT
Organism: uncultured bacterium; assembly: GCA_903837175.1. GTDB lineage: Bacteria > Patescibacteriota > Minisyncoccia > Moranbacterales > GWC2-37-73 > CAIPMZ01. The sequence goes on along the minus strand of CAILTR010000104.1, from coordinate 3,669 downwards.
TATGAATTTATAATGGTACTTTTTTTTGTAGCTACTTATGAGTTTTATTTTAGAGGGTTTATTTTAGCTATTTATAAGGAAGAATTTAAGGATTTAGCTATTTTAATTCAAGCGGGACTTTTTTTAATTTTATTTTTAACTATTAAAGGATCAACCTTAAATACTTTTCTTCCTTATTTGGTTTTTGCACCCCTGGCTGGATTGATTACTATTAAAAGCAGATCCATTATCTATTCTTTCGTAACTCAATTTTTAATAATCTTAGTTATAGATATGGTAGTTGTAAAAATGATTAGTTAATTTTTTTAAAAATATATGTTAAAAATAAAAAAAATATCCGCGCTGGCTGTTATTTTTGCTTTAATTTTAATGGAGCTCTCTCCGTTGACTGCTCAGGCGGCTAGTTTTACTTTGCCAGATTCTCTCGTGGACTCATTGGTTAGTCCAAATACAAGTGCAGTGGTTAATAGCACAAGCAATGATTCAAATGGAATGCTTGGTAAAAATTCAGCCCCTAAAGTGGAGGTTACTTTTAATTCACTAAGCGCTTCACAAATTGGTGGGAAAATAACCGCGACAGCTAACCCAGGTTTCTTTAATAACGGCTCCGACCCTTCAAAATTATATTTCACTTGGTATTTAAAGAAGAATGGTTGTGATAAGCGGGATAATGTGTCTGATGGTAATAATTGCGACTTAGATGGTAATAATAAAATAGATGAGAATGATTGGAAAATAGCAGCGGCTAAAATTAATGTCGCCAGCTCTTTTGATAATACAGGGGTTAATTATGATAGTTTTACAAATGGTGAAAATAGTGATACCGCTAGTTATACCGCTATCCCAGAAATAAACAAAAGTAAAAACAGTGTAAATGTGGGCTGGAGAAATAGCTTCTTGCGGGATGGTAATAATGATTTATATAAAGATAATGGCGATGGCTTGGATGTTGTGGATTGTTATGCCCAAGCAACTGCCTCGGGAAGATTGTATGAGTTAAGACAAGTAGGTTCTAATTTTAATAGTCAGTGTCCAGCGGGTTATCATCGCGCCTGTGTTTCCGATCAAACTGCTAATTGTAATGTCTATGATGCGCTTAATCCTACTTATCAAGAAAATTTTGGAGCTTGTGCGGTTGCTTCTGAAAATAGTGATAATAGCGACGTCGTTTGTAGTGTGAAGGATGATACGGATTTAAAAAACTTTAAAGCAACAGTTGCTTGTAAAACAAATAATGAGCTTTCGGTTTGTGTTGAAAATGATAGTAGTGCGCCTACCTCGAGTTTGAATTTGGAATTCGGGAATATTACAGAGGGAGTTCTGGGCGTTATTCTTGGTACAAAATTAGGAGCTAGTGTCGGCGTAGATGACACCTTGAATAATAAAATGTGCAATGCGGTAGCTAAACCAGATCCTTCACACGCAACTTTCTTTTTAGCTAACACTAATCCGCTTATAAGTGTGGAAGCGGAAAAATGTAGCACTGTCCGGGCCGGGGTGCTTGAAGGAAAAAAAGATATTAATGGTGATACGGTTATTTTAGCTAAAAGTGAATTAGAACCAAAATGTAATTTTGAGAAAAGTTCTAACTTATGTAAACATCTTTTTCCAGTTTTACCAAAAAGTGTTAAAACAAATAATGACAAACAGGCGGTTTCTGGCGATGGAGAATTTAATTTAGCAGAAAAGGAATTTTGGGGTGCAGATCCCTCTAAAGCAAACACAATTGGAAAAGGCAAGGATGAAGAAAGGGTGGTGGGTTTAGGGGTGAATACCTTTGCCTGGACCTACTCAGTTGGGGATGAAGTTGGGGTGGTTGTTGAGGGTGAAAGTGTTTATCCTACAAATCATGCGGATGCTTCTTATAAGAGAATGTGGGCTTTTTCAAAAGGTACCTGTAAAGCCCTGGATGATATTGAGAAAAGTAAAACCATAGATCCAGCTGACCCAACTAAAAATACCCGAGGTTTTTATCTTGACGGTAATACTGGAATCTTAACGGCGGAGGTTGATTTAAATGATTGCTTAGAAGAAAATCTACTCGATCCAAGAGAAAATGATTTAACAGATGGAAAATCTCAACTGGGAATTCAAATGGTTAGTGTTCCGCAAAACCCGATTAATGATTCCAGCGGAAAAGGTGACATACTAACCGTTTCAACTACGGCTTATAATTCGCAGGATTATAATAATTTATTATACACCTGGACAGTTCAAATTAGTCGAGATGGCTCAACGGCCCCAACTGATGAAACAAGTTGGAAAGATATTACGAGCGATTTAAAAGCAATCCCTTCTTTTTCAGCAGCCGACATAACCGGAATAAATAAAAATAAATTAGATATAAAATTAAATTTACCGGAAACACTTTTGAAAAATAGCATTACGGGTACGTTGGCGGATACTTTCTATCTTAGAATTAGAGCAAAAATAAAAGGAACAGCCACGGATGGTAGCCAAGGCGCTGACCAATACACCATTGTTAAAGTAAGGCAACAACAACACCAAATAGGCGTTTATTCAGTAGTGGCTAATAACACGGGTGTGTTGAGTATGGATAACTCTAGTAAAGCAGAGCTTTGCTCGACGGACAGCGAAAAAGTTAGGTGTTATGTGACAAAAAATGAAATAATTGGGCTTAGTATTCCTAATGATGGAAGCAGTGTTCTGACTAACTTTGCTTGGAAGGTTAATGGTGCAAATATAACTTGCGATTCGGAGGTTTCCTCTCAGTGCACGGTTGGTGGTAATAAAATGTTTGTGCCAATTTTAGGCAACGAGGGAGAGGCCGTAGATGTTACCGCGACAGCGATTAATAGTACAACGAATGAAGCGGTAGAAATTAGTCGACACTTTGTTATTATCAAGCCCCAGGCAATTATTAATAGTGTAGACAGTGCTTCCGTTTGGCCAAAGCTATTGGGTTATTACAAAGATTTGGATGGCAATCGTTCCCCTGATTATAGTAAACTGACTTTTGAGGCTCAAGAAGGTAGTACAGCAAGTTTAGTTGCAACTTTTTATCCTGCTTCAATTGAAAGTCAAGCTGGCTTTGATTGGTCAATTGACGGCGAAATTCAATATGATTTAAGTGGTAAAAAAGAAATAACTTTTCCAATCAGTAAAATAGCGGGAGAAAATTATAATATTGGTTTAGTGGCTAATTATAACGTTGGACCAGAGAGCCAGCTTAATAATTTAAGAAAAGCACTTTTAAAAAATTGGAATGTTTCACCCGAGGATTCTATTGAAGAGCAACAAAGTGTAAATGTTCAAATTAATGTTTTAGCGGGCCCTCAAATCGGAATTACTAAAAATAACCAAAAGGGTTTAGCTAGTCTTGTGGCTCATTTACCGGAAAATTTAATCTTTCTGCTTAATATAGTTTTAACTTCAGGCATGATTCTACTTGCAACCGGTGTTATTTTCGCAGTTATGCCGGAACCACTTTTTAAGAGAGAAGAGAATTAAAAAGGCAGAAATTTTTAGTTGGAATTAATTATTCCTGCAAGAAAGTTAGCGTTTAAAAACAAAAGACATTCTAATGATAAATTTCCAAAAAATAAACCCCAAGAAAGTTCTTTTTATAGTGGCTATGACTGTCTTCTTTTTTAGTGCTAAAAATGTCCTAGCAGCCTCAACTTTTAACTACACCCTCCTCGAATCTTT
>CAILTR010000103.1 GCA_903837175.1 uncultured bacterium | reverse complement strand
CTCGGCTAAAATTTAGTTATTCACTTCCGTGAACCCGCATAGAGAAAGCGGGATATGCGAAAGGCCGTCCTAGCTCAGTTGGCAGAGCGACGCACTCGTAACGCGTAGGTCATCAGTTCGATTCTGATGGACGGCTCCATTGAAGGTATATTTTTAGAAAAATAAAATATGGAAAAATTTAATCAACAACTCTATCGTGATGATTTGGCCAAAGAAATCAAGGAAGTTCGCCAAGGCGATCCTGAAAAGGCAAGGGAAATTTTAGGGGAAGCAAAAGAAACCGAAGCATACAAAAGTGCGGAAAGTAAATATAGGATGTTAAGGGAATGGGATCAAGAAGCGCAAAAACGATTTGAAGAAAATGCGACTGTTATTGATCAGATGAATGCTGAAGCAGCTCAGCCCGGAAATTCATTTGAGATTGACAGTTCGGATAAAATAGAATCATTCGTAGAAGTACTTAATGAGCAAAAAAAATATCGCTGTTCAATAGATTATTATAGAACCGACTATCCAGGCGAGGTTACTTATCAGCAAGAATTTTACCATAAAAATAGATTGCTATTTGAAAAACTTGGTTTTCCTCAAGAAGAGCGTAAGATAAAAGAAGTCGAGGAAATTAAGGACATTCTGGATAGCCATATTCTAATTCCACACGATGTCTTTCCCCGTATCGAATTCCTTGCCGTTTTTGGGTTGTCGGGAGAGCTCATGAATGACCTCAAATCTGCTGTTATCAAGTCTGGCAATGCCAACATACTACGCAAGTTATTGGAGGAATTCCCGATTAGTTTTTCACAGGAAGAATTAAACGCAGCCCTCAAAAGCGCTTCGGATAAAAACTCTCTTTTTGATATTACAAAAATTATTGAAATGACAGGAGAAAACAATGTCGACCCTGTGTTTGTCGATCAAAGAGAATCTCTTCTGCAAAAAACGAGAGAAAAATTTGTTGAAAATAGAAAAAGCATAGAGCAAGGCGTGGAAAACCGTGATTTTTTACTTCATTTTTCCGGAAATAGCAACCTCGATTCAATTTTGGAACATGGTATCCTTTCAAACCTTGACCAGCTTGATCGGTTTGGAAAAAGTAGATCAGGACAAGGAAATGACTTGCAAAGGCTGACTGGACGTCTCGAATGTGTTTCTGTGTATGATGTTTTTAAGGGAGCAAATCTTGGAGAAAAAGATTTGCAGCTTGCATTGGAGATGCAACAACAAATTGAAAGTCGTGTCGATGAATTTTTGAGAGACAAATATGAATATAATCCGAGGCGCATTTTTGATTTTGTAAATCCATTGTTGCAACGTTTCATAAACGGTCGTGAGACCCCCGTGTCTTTTTATGGGAAGGCGGCTGATGCGGAAGCGTTCAAGGAAAAATATAGCGAAACGGTGAGCATTTTCGATACGTCTGAGGAACGTATCGATCCGAGTGAGAAAAACCCAGACGGTGGCTACTATAGCCTTGAAATAAATTATACTTATGATAAGACTACGATATCATATTATAATAATAATACTGACAGCAAGCAATTCACGGAAAGCTTTTTTAAGGAATGGACAACTGACAAGCAAGAGTTGATGAGCTTTATTAAAAAGCTGATGAAGGAAACGTACATTGAAAGCAATAAAGATAAAGAAAATAAAAAAGATAATATCAAAAATTTTGAATTTCAGTTGAAAAGTTGGATCATACGTGACAACAAATCTGCTTTTATAATAAATCCTACTATGGAGAGAACATTTGTTAACTCATTATATGTGGGAGAGTCCATGGTTGAAGGAAGCGTCTCATCCGATAAAATTCTGGGCGCATTTGTAAATAATGCTCATCTTGAGAGGGTTTGTTATAATGAGGGTATGGTTGTCATTGATTATAAGAAAAAGGAAGAGCTTAGTGATGAGCAGAGAGCGAACATTCTTTTTGAAACTCCGAATGGCGCAATTATCATAAAGGATCTTTATAAGTAGTTATAGAATTTGAAAAATATTTTTGGAGTTTGTTTGCATTTTTTATTATAGATAAAAATTAAAATTATCAAATCTTATGAAAACTTATATCTGTGAAATTTGTGGGGATGCGTATTTGGGTGAGGGAAAACCGACGAGCTGTCCTTTTTGCGGGGCAAGGCAGGCTTTTATCAAAGAAGGCAAAGATGCCAAGCCGGTGACAGAAGTGAAAGAGCAGTTGTCCGAGCTGACCAAGAAAAATTTGGAGGAGACTTTGCAATTGGAAATTGAGGCTAACGCGATTTATCTGTGCATGGCAGGCAAAACAGATTCGTATGAAATCATGAAAATGTACAAACGCTTGGCAAAAGTGGAGCTGGAGCATGCCATCATTTGCACGAAAATTTTGCAAATTCCAATGCCAGAAGTCAAACCGCAGCTTTGCAGCGATGCAGTTTTGGAGAATTTCCAAAAGACATTGGAACTCGAAGACCATGCCGCTATGCTGTACGGCCAGTTTGCCAAAGAGGCTACGGAAAAACACGTCAAGATTATGTTTACGGCGCTTAATCAAGTGGAGATGGACCATATCACCCTGATTAAAAATTACTTGACGTAATTTTTAACAGGAATTTTAAATTTTAAGTTTTAAATTTGAATTGAATTTTTAATTTCTAAATTTTAAAATTTAGATTTCACTTAAAATTTCAAATTTCAAATTTCAAAT
>CAILTR010000102.1 GCA_903837175.1 uncultured bacterium | reverse complement strand
TGTTTGCTAAACTAACACAAAAGGATGTAGATGCTGTCGTTAAAGGCATCAATAATCGTCCGAGAAAGCGTCTTGGCTATTTAACTCCCTACGAGGTATTTGTAGAGGGCAAAATTGCAACTCAAGCTAGAATGTAGGGCCAACATATTTTATTCAGTAACGGGCAGATATGTACATCGACAATAACCATACAACTCATTATCACAATTCTTGCATGGCAATGGCTTATTCTTTATTGCATCTCCTATTGAATAAGTTTTACCATTCTGACTCTTGCAATGCTTACAGGAATTCCCACTAGCCAATATTTCAACCCTTAAAACTACTCCTGATTTATTCCATTGGATCAGACTATTAAAATTAGCATCATCTATACTATTAGATATTTTTTTAATTTGTTCTTCATTCATAATTGTGTTAATCATCAGACTTCACAAATTCAAATATTTGCATTCCATTGAACTCCTTATCGCTATCATATACATAACCATAATCCTCAATTTTTTTCAAAATCATATCGTTATAATCTCGATGCTCATGATATATTACATAGATGTTTTTATAATTCTTATTTAGTGGATCATCCAATTCCAAGATATTTTTTTCATCAACTGGCAGACTAATTCTTTCAGATAATTTTGGAAATGGAATTTTATTTAAATCATCCCTGTGTGAATAATAATTAAATCCATTTTTTAATGTATAGCCAGCAGAAAATATTAGTAGGTCACTGGAGGTAGCTTGCTTATCCAAGTATGCCGTTGCACTTCTCCAATCAACATTGTCGGGGCCATTATAATATTCCCCCATCAAAATAAACGATATCACAAAAAACCAAATGGCTATATTCAGCTTTGCAAAATTTGATTTGATATTATTAAAAGAGTAGGCAATGATAAGATAAAAAATAGCTGAAGCAAAAATTACATATCTAGCTTGAAAGGCCGGATAGATGATAAGTGAGATTAAATATGGTACCAAGACGGTAAAAAAAATTAAAACATACAAGAATGCAACCTCAGTGTTTCTTATTTTTTTCCAAAAAATAGGAGTAATAAAAAACGGAACGAACAATGCAAGCATGAAATAATTACCTGAAAATCTTTCTAAAATATCTAGCAAGTTGGGAAGATCTAACCAAGGCTCTGATCTTTCCGCCTTAGCCCTCAGAATTGCAAATATCCAAGGAATAAATACGACTGAAGATGCAAAAATTGAATAAAAGATATTTTTTATATTGCCCCAGTTTCTATATTTAATAAAAAGAACGAGCAACCAAAAAAATTCAAACATTATAACAAACATCCCATAAATATGTGTGTATAATAAAAATATATTTATAAATAACAATCCGTAGTAATACTTTTTATCTAAATTTGAATTTATTTTTTTTATTATATATGAATACAAATAAACAGAACAAAGAGATAAAAATAGCAAAAGTGTATACATCCTTGCTTTTTGCGAATAATCAATTGCAAAAGTACTTATAGATAATATAATAGCGCTTATAACCCCAGTCCATTTATTGAAAAGTGTTTTTCCAAGTAAATAAACTAGGTATATAGATAGAACTCCAAATAGAACCGAGAAGCTCCTTGAGGCAAATTCAGAATTTCCAAATAAATTTATCCAGTTATGAAAAAGAAAATAATAAAAAGGAGGATGAACATCGTCTATACTAGCCTTCACGATATCAATATAATTTAAGCCAGCCACCCTTACGCAAAATGCTTCGTCGCTAGAAAGATTCCATACACCCAGATTATACATCCTCAATAAAAACCCAACAAACATTGCTATTACAACCAATAACTGTGTATTATTTATACTATTGGATATTTTTTTAATTTTCTCTTCATTACTCATCCTGTTTATTTACCTCACTGTATTTATTAATTAATAAACTAGTAACACCAATCACTGCAATACTCACCATAATAATTCCAATATTCCAATTTTTCTCTTGCCATCCCCCAATTAAATATACTAGCAACTCAAAAATTCCAACTATTCTCGATAACCTCGAAATCAATCTAATCGATGCATTTCTTCTGATTTCAGATGAGTCTTCCATTTATTTCTCAAATTAAAGTCTGTCAAAATTCTATGCCATTGGATAATTAATAACTAAAAGCATCTTGTCGCAATTCGGACAGGAAACATCCATCAACTCATCGTAGTATTCAATGCTTCCATTTTTGGCTTTACTTTTCCAATGGCAAAGTGGACATTCCAATTGAGTCTCTTTATTGTAATCAGTGTATTCAATAATTTTGGCTGGAAATTCAACCATAAATTCTTTAGCACCCATCATCTGTACCCTGCCTGATAAATATGAAAGTTCTCGTGCCAAGGGACTTTCTGGCCAAACTTCAAGCAAGGCTGTGTTGGTCTCTAACATGTTTTTGATTTTTTTATCCTTGGAAGCATTGAAGCGTTGAAAAATTTGATCGCCTTCCTTATTGTGATCATCAACCATCTCGGTCAAGTTACTAACAATATCAGCAGATTTCACCAAAATAGCTTCATGAGAAAAAGTTTTGATATGTTCCAAGGCTTGTTTTTTTCTTTCATCCCAAGACAAACTCTTATCGGTTTCCGTCACGGCCAAAACCAGCTCGGCAACATTTTCACCGAAACGATTCGTCAACATTTCAACTGTAACTTTTTTTTCCTCAATGCTGTCCTCGATAGTGTCGTGCAAAATTCCAGCACAAACTACATCCTCATCAGATCCAATGCTAGAAAGCAAAATTCCAACTGTCAGAGGGTGCGTGATATATGAAACATCTTTGCCTTTGCGTTTTTGCTTTTGATAAATTTCGTGAGTCTTTGTGGCAAATTTAATCGCCCGTTGAATTTTAGATAAGTCTTGCATAATTAACTTTTGTTATTTTTTTAACTCCTCATTCATTTTTTCAAATCCTTTTTTGTCTAAATATTCACTTAAATCATACAGATGCCCTTGCTTCTTTTCTCTAAAATCAAAAGCTTTTTTCTTTTTTGGATTAACCCATAAGTAATAACTGTACCTCCCACCACCACTGGTCTCATGCAATGCCTTATGTTCCATGGATAATTTCCCCATTTCCTTAGCTGGAATTGTTATTGTATGTGGCTGAAGATATCGCCTCCCCGTTTTGATTGATTGCTCAATAACATAAATCAAAAAAATAAAATAATCCGCAGTAGCTTCTTGAATTACATCCTTATGGAGAAAAAACCAACCACCGGAACCATCACCGAATTCCTCTGATTCCATTTTCTTTGGCTCATATGCCTTGCTACCCTTCACTTGAATTGATATGGTTTTTTTACTTTCAATATTCATTAAAACAAGATCAATGCCTTTCATTTGAGCATTGATCGGCATCAAAACTTCAATATTTCTAGATGTTTCATCTCTTAAAATCCCAGTGACAACAGCTTCATCAACATTCAAACTCCAAAAATTCTTATATGCTTTACCCATTTTTTTACATTTCTAATTACCAAACAATTTGATTCCAATTTGTTTGACTTATAGCAATTTGAGCTTGATTAATAATTATATTTTTTTCCGCAACAGTTAATAAATCAGACAAAATGTTGTTTGAATTTGCCGAATCAACAACTCTTGAAAATAATGGATTTCCTTGTGTTTTTGCTAATTCATTAAAAACATGCCAAACATTATCACCAAGACTATCTGAACTTTTTGATTTATTAAGTAAAATATTATCTATAAGTAAATATTCCAAATAAATTGAAGGGAAATCTATTTGATGCAATTCTCTCCATATCTTTAAAATTTTTATTTCGCTAGTTCTGCCTGATTGCAAAACATCATCAATATGCTTTTGAATATTGGTTTGCATCCATGAATCTGATTTTGAGGAATATAAACTATGATAATTAGTATTTCCATTCTGTTTTCTGGCTGGAGTAACATCAATCTCCAAACCCTCTAATTCTATTCTCACAGAAACATTTTGCTTTCTAACTGGATAATGCTTTTTTAATTTTAAAAAAAGAGAATCGTAACAACCCTTTAATCCACCCTTACTATCATTGCAATTGGCAGTTAATGAAACTAGGAGGTCAACATCAGAAGCAAGCGAAATAGCTGTGCCTTTTGATCTTGATCCTGATATTAATATATTCACATAACAGGAGGAAGCCCATGCCCTTAGCATATCCCTAAGTTGAATAATTGGAGTTTTATGAGAATTTAAATCTCTTGCTTCATATTTTTGCAATATTTGATATAAATACATATTAATTTCTGTCATAACTTGTTGTAATTAGCGATGTCAAAATATCATTCAAAAGACGACCCCTAAAATTAACAACTACAGTGTTCGCTCTATTTGCAATATCTCCCATTTTATCCTGTGGTATACTTGCTGGTTTCGCATATATAACAACAGCGGTCTGATGATTCTGCCGTGCAGAAAAAACCTGCTCAATTTCATTTCCAAATGTCTCCCAATCTACAAGAAAAATTGTTTTATCCTTTGATTTATCTATATTGTCCAATCTGATATGAACTATGTTTTTTTCCTTAAAAATATTTGACTCCACAAGGCATGCTTTTAAACTATCAAAATTTTCAACTGATCCAAAAATTGCAACCTCCCTTTTCCATAAAGCAATTCCCAATCTAAAAACAATAGGAGTAATACCAAAAAACCAAGAAATTATCGAGTATACCAAACCAATAATTGTAAGCGTAACTGTTAAACCTCCAATTATTATAAAAAATGGATGATTGAAAAAATTTGTAATTTGAGTAAAAAAGTTTGTCATAAAGTTAACCTCGCCTAAACATTAGAAATTAAATATGTTTTTGTAATCATCCTACCGCTACTTGCCCATTCATCAACATCGGCAAAAGCCAATCACGAAGCTCAACAATTTTTTGATTTTCCTTCAAAATAACACTTCTCTTTTTTTCAATATCTTTTCGGATTTCTGCAAATTTCTCCAATAATTTCTTAGGTGGAATGATTACATTATACCAATCAATGCCGTCAGTATTCAGATGCAAAACAAGAGTGCCACTAGCAAAACCCTTAATATATTCGTGGTAATAATCAGAATTAAAAAGCATATCTAAATAATATTTATCCAATTTATCTCCAGTAACAATCTTTGCAACATCACATGAAGCAACCACATCATTACTGCCAAATATATCAGGCAAAATAAACGATTTTCCAATTATAAACGCATTACGAGTAACATCAGTAGTAGCCACAACAAAATCATATGGTCTTAAAACCTTGTTCTTGTTAACCTTGCCACTAAAATATTTTATACCGCTATGCTTATAGTTGCCATTAAGATAAAAAGAGTTCAAATTTATCATTGGAACGCCACCACCATTTATTTCAGTACCTTTATACGAAATACCTCTCTCAATTTCCATATGATTTTTTAACTGATCAACCTCCCATCCATTAGGAATTTCTCTTTTTATTTTTTCATTCCACATCATTTTCCCTCCACTTGATTTGTATGGCTTACCACTCGCATCAGGGAAGTCAAATTGCACAAACCAATATTCATAAAGATTCTTAGCCATCTCCTCCAGTTCAAAATTTATATTATTATTAATATTAATTTTTTCATCAAGAGTTGAAAGTATAGATGCTATTTTTTTTTGCGTAAATAGCTCAGGAGCCTTCACAACAATCTGTGCAAACATTTTTGCAGAAATACCAAACACCGTGCTACCAGTAGTATTCTTTGTTATTTCAAATTGTCCAGTTTTTGATTGCAAATAATACTTCAGATATCTACTGTCCATTTTTTCGTTTACCCTCAAACAAAACAATCGTTGACCTACAACAATTTTTTCATCTGAATTCCAATACATAACTTGTCCAGCAGGTGCTTCTGAAGTGAGTAATATGTCGCCTTTTTTGATTTCATCAGTCATCCACTTTCTATATGTTTTTTCATCAACATATCTTATGGAATCCTCTTTTTCTAAACCATCAAACTTAACATTATTAGCAGATACAACCCTGTACCCATTATCAGTCCAATTGGTATTTAATTTTTTCGGTGTTTTTCCTCGATTATCAATGATCAAAGAAAGACAATCACTCAAAAATAATGTTTCAATATTGCTATTCATACTTTAAACCCTTTATTTGTTTTTGAATTTCGGTCTCCAACACCCTCGATTCAGAAAACAATTTATTAAGATATTCCTGACAACTTTCCATTTTTTCTGAAAAATCTTCCGCTGAAATATCAGAGTATTCAATCTTCACCTCAAAATATTGTCCGGCACTAAAAGAATAATTTTTTTCTTTAATTTCATCATAACTAACAACAACTGAAAGATCAGCAACTGCTTCTCGTTTATTAAAATTATCAATAATTGTTTGCTCCTCTTCAGCGGAAAGTAGTGTTTTTTGGTTTTTTCCATCCTTGATTGTTGTTCCCAATTTTGAAGCATCCATCAAAACAATGCCCCCCTTGGTGTTTTCTTTGTCCAAGAAAAGCACCGACACATTGGTGCCAGTTGTAGCAAAAATATTGCTCGGCATAGACACGACCCCCCTAAGCATTCTTTTTTCAATTAATTTTTCTCGAATCTTTTTCTCAATTCCACTTTGAGCAGTAATAAATCCTGTTGGTACCACAATGGCTGCCTTGCCCTTTTCTGAAAGAGAAAACATGATGTGCTGAATAAATAGCAAGTAGATTGACATCTTATCTTTACTTTTTGGACTGATTTTTGGGATCCCAGCAAAAAAACGCTCGCTATTTGCCTTCGTATCGAGATCGTTTCGAACCTCACTAAAATCAAGCTTGAATGGAGGATTTGAAACAACATAGTCAAACTTCATCAGCTGATCCCCTATTTTGTGATATGGTAATTTTAAAGTATCCCCTTGAATAATATTTGAAATTGAATGAACAAGATTATTCAAAATCAAATTAAGTCGAAGCATTCCTGATGATTTTTGAGAAATATCTTGAGAATAAATCGTACATTTTTCCTCACCAATTGCATGCGCAAGATTCATTAACAAGGTGCCAGATCCGGCTGCAGGATCATAACAAGTCACATTGCTCACTGGCGCATTCACAAGAATTGAGGCCATAATTTTAGCCACAGCGTGAGGTGTGTAATATTCAGCATATTTCCCGCCTCCATCTTTATTGTAGTCTTTAATAAGATATTCAAAGATCGTGGAAAAGAAATCAAACTTTTGCTCGAAAATATCCTCAAAACTGAAATTCACCAGCTGATTCACAAGTGCTTTGCAAAAATTATCTCGCTGTGAGCTATCTGAAATGTATTGGCTTAACTCATCAAACAAAACAATTTTTGATCCTGTGCCTGTTTTAACTGAGAAAATATCATTGTTGAAAATAGCAATATCTCGCAAGGTATCATCAAACAACTTGGCAAATTCCTCTTGATTTTGACGATTGTGAAGATTGGATAAAAAATGCTCTCGCTTGAGCTTGGCGCTATCGGCACTCATCTTTAAAAGAAGCAAATCATAATCCTTGTCTGAATATTCAGCAATAACTTTCTCCCAATTTTCAGCTTTTTTCAGTTTTGAATCTAGGCGCTTCAACTCATAGCCAAACTTGTCATTCATAAACTTATACAAAAAAACCTGAGTAATGATTTTAAATTCATTCCCATCATTCCCCAATCCATATTGAGCGCAAATGCCCTTGAGATTGTCTATCAGTTGTTTTGTTTTAATTGTGAAATCTTGTGTCATAAATTTTTTCCGCTATATTCATTAACATATTCATTAACTACTGCACCATTGATATGCCTCGCTGATTGCGCATCAAGCTTCATCCCATGTTCCTCAAAACCACCAATCACCAAAGGACTCATAAACTGTAAAAAATATCCTTCGTTGCTAAGCATTCGCTGATTTTCAATCACTTTTTCATCAGCCTGCTTTTTAATCTCCATCAATGATGCAAAAATATCACTTTCACGCTTTGACACGCCTCCATCTTCCAATACTCGCTTGTGAATTCTTGCGTATTTTGCGTCATTTTCATATTTCGCTTTGAGCAAATTATTTCTGCGATTAAGATCAGTTATTTCATCATAAATTTTTTGCAAAGAGTCAATATTTTGATTCATTTCCTCTTGGGTTATCTCATCAAGATTCTTCTTTTCAAACAAGCGCTTCAGTTCATCATAAAGAGAAATGAATTCTTTGTCTTTTGGATCAAAATTTTTCGCCAATTCCTCTCGAGTTTTCTTGAGAATATTTTTCAACTTATCAGCAATCACCAATTCTTCCTCTGAAACTTTGCGAAACATAAACAAAACATTTTCTAACGCCACATTGAGAAGATTTGTTGTGTCTGTGTTATTTTGAATTGACTCCTTCAGATTCAGTAATTCCAAATGATGCGCCGTTTCATTAAACAATTCATTCAACTTTTTGAAATCTATTTTATCCAAAAGATCATAATATCCCAGCAAGCGAATAGTGTTGTAAAGATTCTTCACATTTTCCAATGCTTTTTTGATATCAAGAACTTTTTTGCGATCCTCGATTTGAGTAATTTGTTGAGAAAATATCTCGGCATTTTGAAGATCGAAATGGAAAAGCGTCTCTTTGATATTTTCGATTTCTTTTTCTATTTCCTCCTTGGACATAAACAAGTTGGAATAATTTTGCATCTCATCGCCCAGCTCTGATTGCAATTCATCAAAATATGCTTTATTGGTTGCATCAAATTCTTTGCGGATGTCTGCAAAATCCACGACATAGCCATAACGAAAATCCTTATAAGGACGATTTACTCTCGTGAGGGTTTGCAAGAGATTATGTTTTTTAATGATCCTGCCAATATACAACTTCTTCAATCTTTTGGCATCAAAGCCAGTCAGGAGCATATTATAGACAAACAACAAATCGATTTTCCCTGCCTTGAAATCTTCAGTGGCTTGCTTGCGATCATCCTTGCTTCCCGAATCATGCAAAATCAAAGCCCCACCCAAACCATCGCCACTATCTGAAATCTGAACTTCAGGACTACTATTCAGGGAGTAATTGCCTGTTTTTTCAAAATAATATCTGAGCTTCTCGGAATATTTTTTTGCAAAAATTCTAGACATTTCCCTTGCTTGTTCTGAGCTATCACAAACAACCATTCCACCAAAAGTATCATCGCCATGCATCATCCGACTTTTCAAAAAATCATCCACGATATAATCCAGCATTGGCTCAACAAATTTTGGATGTGCATAAATAACTCTACGATCAGCATCTCCCTCGAGAATTTCCACTTGTCGCAAAGCCTCTGCCAATTGAATCTTATAATTCGTTTCAATTCCTTCACGAATAAGCTTCAGCGTGTAGCCATCTGCAATTGACGAATTATAGTAATATTTGTGAATATAGTCACCGAAAATAATCTTAGAAGAATTATCCCCACCAATCAAAGGCGTGCCAGTAAGCCCAATTAAAATGGCATTGCGATCTGAAGCTATCAGATTTGCAAGAAAGCTCCCTTTCGGATCATAACTTCGATGCACTTCATCCAGAAAATAAATTCGTTGCGAACTTATATCATAATCAGCAATGCGCAAAACATTGTCTTCATCTTTGAATTTCTGAATATTAACGACAGTAATTTCTCTTTGACCTGCTAAATTGTGAATTGCAGTTTGGCTTTTGAAGTCTCTCAATAACTCATCCTTTGAATCAACAGTATGCACCACTAATCCTCGACTTGTGAATTCGCGCCTTGCCTGAATCATTAAATCAATCCGATCAACAATAAAGTAGAACTTCGGGATAATATTTTGCTTTTGAAAATAATCCGTCAAAAAATGTACATTGTAGAATGCCAGTGCTGTCTTTCCACTTCCTTGAGTATGCCAAATAATCCCCTTTTTAATTCCCTTGTCTATGGTTTTCTCAATAGCCTTGGTTGCAAAAAATTGAGGATACCGCATGATGTGCTTTTCAAGTCCGCTTTCCTCATTCACATAAGCAATGCCATACCTCAACAACATCGCCAACCTGTCCTTGCTAAACAAAGAAGTTAAGCTTCTATTGGTTGGAGTATTCGGATTTTTATTCGTGATAAATTCAGGTGAGTGCTTAATAGCTGAAAGATTGTTGTCCATCAAAACCAAATTCTCCAATTTGTCATCTTCAGCTTTCAAATTTTTTGAAATTTCAACATCCTCTTCTCTAAAGCAATTAAAAATTGCTTTCTGATATGACGAAGTAGCATAAAAAGCACCCTGAATTGGATCAATTGATTCGCTGTCATATTCCATGTTATTGGAAAAAACTAAAAGCTGGGAAATGTTGATAAATTTCCTGAACTTTTCATTTTGAAAACGAACATTGATACGATTTCTTTCCGCCAAAATACCTTCACGATTATTTGGCTTTTTAACTTCAACAAAAACAAGTGGCATTCCATTAATCAAAAGAGTAATATCTGGCCTGAATTCATCCTCTCCGTTTTTACAAGGAAGTTCAGTCACGACATGAAAAGAATTGTTTTCAAAATTCTGAAAATCAATAAGCTTAATGCCTGAAGTCGAAGTCAACATTTCGTAAAATTCTTGCCCAAGATCCTCATTATCAAGAGCCAGTAGTACTCTTTCAAATTCTCTCCTTGCGTCATCAGCCTCCAAATCTGGATTAATTTTTGCAATACTTTCAAGGAAAATTTCCGTGAAAATATTTGTGCCTTCATCCCATTTTGCTTTTGAAAGTGGCAGGTAGTTAAAGCCAAGTCTACAGAGATGTAAAATCGCTGGTATTTTTACTCTTGTGTTTTCATTGAATGCCATATTTTTGTGGTTATATCTTGAAAAAAGCTAAAGAGGCGATTAGAATTTAAGATCGCTCTTTTCCCTTATTTTCGCACAAAAAGATGCCTTTGTAAAGTTATGTCAATGATTTTAAAGAACAACCCCGAACAATCAACTTATATCGAAATACAGCCAAAATTCCTATTATTCAACCAATAGCAATAAGGACAAAGAATCCTTCACTTTGTCATTTTTGCCACCCAAACTCCACTGCTTAATTTGATCAAGTGGATATTTGCTCTTGTAGTCATAAATCGTAAACAGCATGTCCGCCTTGCCCTTAATCAAAAATGCCCACTCAACCCTAACCTTGCCATCGGATGACTTCCATTTTCCCTCTTTGGTTCGATCATGCGGTTCCCCAAAAAGTCTCTTGAGTTCCTCAAAACTGGCATGAATGGTACCGATCCTGCTTGACCCATCAGTCGCCTTGCGAGTAGCAGATTTCACTTTAAATTTCATTAAAATCATATTTTTTTAATTGAATATTTAGATCATCAATAACAATTTTGATAATTTCACTTTTTGTTCTATCTTTACCGACATAAAATTGATTGGCATATATTTCAGCATGCACATCAATATTTTCATCGATTATTTCCAGCAGGCTCGTGCCATTGCGAATATCATCTCGCAGATTTTTCTTCTTCATTTCCTTTAAATTTAAATTTTAACCTTAAATAATTTGTAATTATTTTTTTGACTGTTTTTTGACTTATTTTTCCCAGTATGGCAACCATGCGATAATCAAACATATTAGTCTTGCCGGAAAGCCTAACTTCTTCAAATGCCTCAAATTGTTCTTTTGTGATGTTTTCCATATTGTTGGCGATGTTAGCGTAGTAAAAAATTAATGGCAAGTCCCAATTAAGCAACGCTTCCAAACACAGTCTGATGACTTAATTTTGCCTGCTCAATATTGACCCCCACATAAGCCCGAAGAGTTGTCCTTTCACTCCTATGACGGCAAAGAGTCTGCACCTCCTTTATATTGACCCCACCCTGAATCAGCCAAGTGGCAAATGTTTTTCTGAATATGTGATGCTTAATATGCTTTTTTATCCCTATATTATCCAAATGCGTCCGCATGTAATTTCTTGAAGTAACTGTCAGCAAGCGACCACGCCCC
>CAILTR010000101.1 GCA_903837175.1 uncultured bacterium | reverse complement strand
GGAATATGTGAAATACTACAATCATGAAAGGTATCAATGGGAACACAAAAAGATGACTCCCGTTGAATACAGAAATCATCTTTTAGTTTGCGCTAGCTAGTTTTTTGTTTCGTGTCTACTTTAGAGGGTACAGATCAGTAAGCTTCTCTTTTTATCGGCTGTCTTTGCGAGTTCGTCAGCAGACGAACGAAGCAATCCAGGACGATGTCTAGTCTCTTATTTTCCACTCCCCGCAATATGGTTAATATGGTTAAAAGAAAAAACTAGTTACAACTTCCGCCCTGCGCTGAACTTGCAGCTGCTTGGTCAGCTAAGACCTTAGCACATTCAGTTGGAGCAGTGTTAAAAGAATCGCAAATTGCTTGCTTATAAGCTTCTGCTTTTCCATATTGATAAACTGACTGTGAACTAGCGCCGTTAATCATTAAGGTTGGAGAACCGGTAGCATTAGCCTTGGTTGAAACATCCGCATTTGTCTTCATTAAAGCTAAGCCATCTTTAGCTACACAAGCGGTAATTTTAGCCGCATTTAAGCCTAGGCTTTTTGCGCCAGCCTCCCAACAAGCACCATCGCTACCGCACTTATCATTAACGTAAGTAGCAAAAGCAAACCATTTATCCTTTCCAGAATCTCGGAGTACGCAAGCCTCTCGTTCATCCTGCGTAACTTCCGTTGGTCCATGCAAAGACTGCACGTCGCTTCCGCTAACGTTTACAATATAATGGAAATTAAAATCCACCTTGTTTTTTAGTAACTCATAAACAGGTTTCATCGTATCTTCAGCTTTATTTCCATAAGGGCAAAAAGCCATGACGTATAAATCAACTTGTGGTTTTTCAGTTTTTGGAGCTGGTTTACTACTTTCCACAGCTTGTTTCTTAGCGGCTTCCTTTTGCTTTTCAATTTCTGCAAAAGTAATCACCCCTTGAATTAGTCTTGTTCCGTCCTTACTAACGTAAACAGGTTGGTCTTGACCACTAATCGTGATTGTCACTTTATATAAATCTCCATCCACAACCACTTCCTTTACTGTGCCGCCATTTTCCTTAATCAAAGCTTCAATTTTCGCTTTTACAACTTCTGGTCCGACATTATTTTTTTTATAATATCTCGCAAAAGCAAAACTCCCCACTACCAATAAAATCAAAACCAATACCGCTAAAACGGTAGCTTTATTTCCCTTGCAAATTTTTCCTAATTTGCACTCCCATTTTTTACTCTTTTTTTCCGTAGAAACTTCTGCCTCTTTTTTTTCTAGTACTTTCACATCTGATTCCTTTGTCTCTAAGGGAGCAACGACTACTTCTTCTTTTTTTTCTAACTCCATAATTATTTTTATTACTAATTATATTTTAAACAAATCAATGCTTTCTCAAGCACTTTCCGTATTTTACACGTCCCCGCAAAATAACGCAAGCTAAAAAATTTACACGCTTTTTTTATTCCTCCCTCTTCCGGGAAAGGGGGAACAGGTAGGATTGGAAAAAATTTTTTAAATTTAGCTTTTCAGACAGACCAGTACACGCTACGTTCGCTTGCATTTGCTAATTCTCGCAGAGAAACAAATTAACCCAAGCACCCTTAATAAATAGGCACTTTTATCTCTCTAACAATCCTTTTTCGCCTGCTAACCTTGAAATTTAAGTTGCAAATTTAAATCTAAAGGAACCAACACAAGCTTCACCTAATTTATTTATTTTCTTAAGCTTCAGGCAGTTGACAAAAAAAACCGAAACGAGTATCTTTTTATTATCAAGTACTAAATTACTTGATAATAAAAACTTATTTGGTTCGAATTTCCAAATAAATAATCATTTCAGCACATTTTCAAAAAGGTGACTTATGCATACACATGTTTCCTATTCCAAAAAAGTCCAGGAGTACCTGTTTGAGCTTGAAACTGCACCATTGTATCCAGAAGTGGAAGACGTTGCAGAAAGTGCTCCGCCTGACGATGCTGAGCCAGCAATTACGGCAGTGATTGTCTGAAACTCTTTTGTGCTTACAGCCAGACCCTTATTCTCCAGAAAGAACCCGGGAACTGGCTGCCAGCACTAAAACTTATTAAAATCCAAGAAAATTATCTTTGGATTTTTTCATTTCTTCCCTTTCCCCCAAATTTGACTCATCTCCCTGAGTCTTTTTTTATTTTCTTATTTCCCTTTGACTTCACTTCCCACCACCCTAGCGCCACCCGCTCTTTTTCTTATCAAAAAAATTCTTCCATATATGGTCGAAAGGTAGAATTACAATATACTGAAATATTGTAATAAGATTCTACAAATACCAAAAGGCATTGCAAATTCTTGCATATGCGACTTTTTGCAATCAACTTTTAAAATTGTATTTTTTCGCACTCCCCTCTTCACATTTCACGTTATGCGTTTTGCGCTCCACGCTTTCACCGCATTTGAATTTTCCGCAGCTGCGAAATCTCATCGCGAATGAGGGCGGCCTTTTCGAATTGAAGGCCTCGGGCAGCGTCTTTCATTTCTTTCTCTTTCATTTTAATATACCCGGCGATATCTTCCAGTGATTCCAATTTGGCAAAATCCGGCGTTGGCAATGGGTTGATTTCGTGATCGACGATTGATTTAATATTTTTTTTGATTGTCTGCGGAGTGATACCATGCTTTTTATTATAAGCAGCTTGAATTTCGCGGCGACGATTCGTTTCATCAATTGCCCTGGTCATTGAGCCAGTCAACTTATCAGCGTACATAATCACGCGTCCGCTAATATTTCGCGCGGCGCGTCCAATTGTTTGGATTAGTGAGGTTTCACTTCGCAAAAAGCCTTCTTTGTCAGCATCCATAATCGCCACCAAAGAAACTTCTGGCAAATCCAAACCTTCGCGCAAAAGATTGACTCCCACCAACACATCAAAATCACCTCGTCGCAAACCTTCCAAAATTCGCACGCGGTCCAAAGTGTCCACGTCAGAATGTAAATATTCCGTCGCGATACCTTGCTCCTTTAAAAACTCAGACAAATCCTCGACCATCTTTTTCGTCAGAGTGGTAATTAAAACCCGTTCCTTATTGATAACTACTTTTTCAATCTCTCGAAAAACATCTTTTACTTGTCCTTGCGCGGGTTTGATTTCTAATTGTGGATCAAGCAGTCCAGTTGGACGAATAATCTGCTGAGTAATTTTAGTGGAATGCTCTTTTTCATAAACTGACGGCGTAGCCGAGGTAAAAATCATTTGATTAATCCTAGCTTCAAATTCTTCAAACTTCAGCGGACGATTATCTAGCGCGCTCGGCAAACGAAAACCATTTTCAATCAGCGCTGTTTTCCTAGCTTGATCGCCAGCGTACATCGCTCGAACTTGTGGAATCGTCACATGCGACTCATCCACCACCATTAAAAAATCCTTCGGGAAATAATCGATTAGGGTATACGGCGCTTCACCATCTTTACGCGCCGTCAGAAATCTAGAATAATTTTCAATCCCATTGCAAAAACCAACTTCCCGCATCATCTCTAAGTCCTGACGAGTCCGACGAAAAATTCTTTCTGCCTCAATCAATTTATTATCCTTTTTCAAATCTTTTACCCGCGCCTCCATCTCAGCCTGAATTTCGCCCAACGCTTCTTCCATGACCATTTGCGGAACGACAAAATGTTTAGCTGGAAAAATTAAGGTTCGCTCCAACTCAGCCAATTTTTCCCCTGTCAAAAAATCAAATTCAACTATTTTTTTTACTTCACCGCCACCGAGTTCAATCCTGACAATCACTTCTCGCCCAGGCGTCATCACCTCAAGCGTGTCGCCTGTGACTCGAAATTTTCCTCGCGCCAAGACGTCACTACGTTGATATTGCATATTCACCATCCCCTGCATAATTTCCTCGCGCTTCATTTTTTTCCCAACCTCAACTTCAACCGTACCTTCACGATAATAATCAGGAGAGCCCAAACCATAAATACAAGAAACCGAAGCCACGATAATTACGTCCCGTCGCGAGAGAAGCGCGCTCGTAGCCGCATGCCTCAAACGATCAATTTCCTCGTTAATCTGAGTTTCTTTTTCAATAAAAGTATCCGTGGAGGCGATATAGGCTTCTGGCTGGTAATAATCATAATAAGAAACAAAATATTCTACCGCATTTTTCGGGAAAAAAGTTCGAAATTCCTGCACGAGTTGGGCAGCCAAAGTTTTATTCGGGGCCATTACTAAGGTAGGCTTTTGAACTTGGGCAATCACATTAGCAATCGTAAAAGTTTTTCCACTCCCGGTCACGCCCAAAAGCGTCTGAAATTTCTCTCGACCTTTCAGACCATCCACCAAATCTGCAATCGCCCGTGGTTGGTCGCCCGCTGGATTATGACTTGAAATTATTTCAAATTGCATAAAAATATTTTTCTATACTTATTTTATCAAATGTTACTATTTATAAAAACATCCGATGCAACCCAAGGTCGTATCGGATGATAAAAATGTACTAGGGAGAGTGTTATCTACCCATACAAACAACGGTAAGTGACTGGCTTGCTACATTCAAAAATAATGTGTTCACCCGCCTTAAAAATCAAAGGTGCACCATCTGGCGTATAAACATACTTGCTTACACTATCGGTCAACGCTCCACTTGTTATCAGTATTGTTCTTTTACTAGTTGCTAAGCCTAAATCATAACAGTATGGCATTATCACACCAATAGCTTCTTTTTGCCCATAGCTGTTTAAGAATTGAAAGCTACGCATTCTTTTTTCAGCATAAACTTTCGGTATAATTATTCCTGCATGAACTATTTCCATAGTATCAACTCCAGTCTAAGGTTAATGTACTATTACAAGGCTCTAGTATCTTAGTAATAAAGAATAAAAATGTCAATTTTTAAAAAAATTCGAGATTAAAACACAAACGGTTTAGAAAGCATTGACTGCTGAGTAAATATCTGCTACACTCTTAATACAACTAAGAAAGTCCAAATTTAGCCCGCCACTAAGCCAAAAGTGGATAGGCTGGAAAGCTTCCACTAGAAGCAGGATTTTTCTTGCTTGGTGGCTCTTTTTATGTAAATAAATCACTAATCCACACTAATTTACTCACTAATAATCACGAATTCATTCGAGATAATTCGAGCTAAATTCGGGTCGATTCGTGAATTCAATCCATGCAGTACGAACTGTTCTACCTCGTTGGACAAAACCAGGAACCAAATCTCGAAACAATTCGAGCAGGTGTAAGCACAATGTTAGTCGCAGAAGGAGCCAAGCTCCTTGAACCAGAACTAACTGAAAAGAGAAAATTGTCCTATGAAATCAAGCACCAAAACAAGGGAACTTATGTTACCCGTCGTTTTGAATTGGAAGACATTGATTTTTGGGCAGATGAAAAAAATGGCGAAAAAGAATTTGGAATTTCTGCTATTAACAATAAATTGAATTTGACTAGCGATGTTTTGAGATTTTTAATTGTGAAAACTGAAGACCTGCCTGAGCTTGGAGCTAAAGAACGTCGCAAAGCCCAAGAGCTAAAAACTCAACGTCCAGAAGCAATCCGACCGCAACGAAGTGAAAAAAGAGAAATTCCAAGACAATTCGTAAAACCAACGCGAACTACGCCTACCCCAGTCGCAGTGGCTCCAAAGCCAATAGTCGCTACCCCAAAAGTTGAAAAAGTAGAAGTTGTCAAAGAGCTTGAGAAAAAAGAAATCGCTAAAGAGATTATGAAGGAAACTCCCAAAGATATTGATAAGCAACTTGATGAACTGCTAAACATCTAAGGATATAAACACTAATCAGTCACTAATTTTTTCACTAATGATCACGAATAATCTATTCGAGATAATTCGAGACTTGATTCGGGAAGATTAGCGATAACAATCCTCATGAATTTAAACAAAGTTCAACTCATTGGACGCCTCACAAGAGACCCTGAAATTCGCACAACAACTTCAGGGCAGACTGTTGCCACTATTGGTTTAGCAACGAATCGAACCTGGATGGATAAAGCCGGCCAAAAACAAGAGAAAAGTGAATTTCACAACATTGTTATTTGGGGACGTCTAGCTGAAATTGCTGGACAATACCTAACTAAGGGTCAAGAAGCTTACTTCGAGGGACGCCTTGAAACCCGTTCTTATACGGGTAAGGATGGTCTTGAGAAAAAAGTAACCGACATTGTAGCTGAAAACATGCAAATGGGTTCTCGCGCCCAAGGCGCCGGTCAAGGTGGTGGAGGTTATCAACGCCCAGCGCCCCAGCAAGCACCAGTGGCTCCAGCCAATAGAACTGCCCCAACCCAAGAAGAAGCTATCCCAACTATCAACCTTGATGAGGAAAGCGACGAAGTCAGACTCGAAGATGTACCCTTTTAAAAATTATTTTAATAATTTTTAAAACAAGTTCATAAAGTTAAAAGTGGAAAGTTCATAAAAAGGATTTCCACTTGGACACTTTATAAACTTTATAACTTTATAAACTTTATAAACTTTATAACTAATTATTATGGAAAAGAAAACTTGCTATTTCTGTGATCAAAAGATGGACAAGATTGATTACAAAGATGCTTATCTAATTCGTCGTTTTATGAATTCTCAAGGAAAGATTTATCCTCCCAAGAGACATGGAACTTGCACTAAGCATCAACGCACCCTCGCGCAAGCTATTAAACGCGCTCGCGTTATGGCCCTAGCACCATTTGTCGTTAAATAAGAATCTAAATCGCGAATCAATCACTAATTTTTCGCTAATATTCTCTAATCATTCGTGAATATTTGAGATAATATTCGAGTCGATTAGTGACAAAATCTTCATGCTAGGACTAAGTGATATCAAATGCGGGAAAAATATTCTCTGGGAAGACCAGCCCTACGTTGTTCTCTCGGCGGAACATTCTAAAACCGGACGCGCCGGAGCGGTGCTTCGCACTAAGCTTAAAAATTTGCTCAACGGAAGTGTTTTGGAAAAAACTTTCAACGGTAGCGACAAAGCCGATGAAGCGGATATGTCAAAATCAAAAGCTCAATATCTTTACGCTGAGCAAGATGGTTTTGTTTTTATGGATATGGCTTCTTATGATCAGTTTTCCCTTTCAAAAGAAACCATTGGCAACGCGCCCCTTTATTTACTTGAAGGAACCGAAGTGACGGTACTTAATTTTAACGATATCCCTGTTAATATTGAGCTTCCAATTAAAGTAACCCTGACTGTCGTTGAAGCTCCCCCAGGAATCAAGGGCGACACTTCCGGCACTGGCGGCAAAGTTGTGGTGATGGAAACAGGACTAAAAGTTTCTACGCCACTTTTCATCAACGAAGGTGACAAACTTATTATCAACACTGAGAAAGGCGAATACGTTTCCAGAGCCTAAGAGACTAGCTTATAGCTTTTAGCTTCATTAGCTCTTAGAAAATACCAGATAAAAAAACCCGACCTTTAAAGGTCGGGTTTTTAGCAATGTTAAGACTAAATAAATTTAATCTCTACTGTTTTTTTCCAACTCCAAAATAATCCGAATTCCCTCAAAAGAAATAATTAGCAGAGCTGGCAGGATAATAAAAAACCAAGTCCCCCAGAAGCTCTTCACTATTGAAATAAATAGCCCCAGAAAGGGAATAATTAAAATCACTTTTCCCATAACCAGCCTTGGAGGAACTAACTCACGATCAGCAACTTCATTCGCGTCACCCTTTGTGGTGTAAACATTACCGCCAATACTAACGATTCGATGCGTAATAAGCTCAGTTCGACCAGCAACTAAGCTATAATAAGCGATAATATCAGCCACCTTATACGCTGAAACACTTTTAACAATAGTCAAACTATTCCGGTTAATAACTGGATCCATTGAATCTGAAATATTATTAGTTAAACTGTGAAATGGTCCAGGAATATCGGCCGAAAAAATAATTATCAAAATAACAAAAATACAATAAAAAGGCAGAAAAAAAGCATACCAGCGAGAATTTAAATATTTTTCTATCCGCTCGTGTAACATATTTTTATTTTTTTACAAAGCCTAAATTCAGTATAGGCTTTTTTCCCGAATTTACCAACTGCCACTCGAAACAACATTACCAATCAAGCGTTGCGCAAAAATCCCCCCTTTTTCAGTTGGACTCTCACGATAAGTTTTAAATTTAAAGTTAAACTCACAAATCTTATTTTTCAGTTCGGCTGCTTGCTCGTCAAGTCCAATAAAAAAAATAAAGTTCTGAGCATCAGCTACGTTCGCCACCGTTTCATTTAGCGCAAGTTTAACGAGCGGACCTTGATAAAATTCATGCAGTTGGCTATCTAAAACTTTAACTGTTAAGCGACTGCAAAAAACCTCGTCACCGTTAGTTCTCTCGAAACTCAATTGATATTTAGTTTTACCCTTAGTTTCTAATTTTAATTTAAGTGCTCCAAGATCAAAGCCTCCGGACGCTAGACCCAAAGTTCGAAAAAGACTACTGGCGGAGGCATTATTAAAGGAGTTTCTTGTAGAAAAATCAAGCGTGGTGGCGGAAAATTTATTTTGCCTGACAATTCTCTCGGCAAAAATATCCGCGGTCGTATACCCGGTCTGATTTAAAAAAATATAAAATAGCATTAAAAAGATTGCTACTTTCCTAATCCCTGTTTTTGACATTTTTCTTGATTTTCAAAATTTCATCTAAAATTAAAACTACCGCTGGGATGATTAACAGAAAAATTAAACCTCGTTGGGATTGGGCAAAGGCTACGAAGTAACCCAGCTTTGGCAAAACTAGAAAAACTTTTCCTACGATTTGACTATCTGAAATAATAGCTTTGTCCTCAGTTCGATTAGCATCTCCTTTGGTAAGGTACTGCTTATTCGAACCTAGCTGCACGTCTACGATCCGATGGGTAACCAACTTATCATTATCACTCCTAAAGGTCACCACCTCATTAATCGCATAGGTATCCTTACGTTGAATCACAATAATATCTCCCGTCATAACAGCTGGCTCCATCGAACCAGATTGTACTAAGAAGGGACGATAATTACTCTGTTCATTAAAATGCGAACTAATCGCAAAAACTACTAACGGTAAGATACTAAGTACAATAAGAAGCTTTAAACCACTAAAAATAACTTTAATCACTTTCATTTTATTTTTTATGAAAATAAGACAACGCCAGGGTTGCCTTATTTTTCCTTCTTTTGTTTGCTTATTTATGCAGGAAGCTCGCGCTAAAAAAGATTACACTAGCTAACCCCTATTTAATTAATTGGACTAAACGAAAGTTAATATCGAATTGAACAGCATCACTTTGAATTTCATTTCCGTATGAACTCTCATCAGTTGTCCAATAAGCAGTTACAGTTTTTTGTTCACTCGGCTGTAAAATGATTGGTTCCAAAGCTGCCCAGTCAGTTCCAATCTTTGCTTGTTGGTCAGCTGCCAGCGTTGAACTTACCTTATCTACGTCACCAAGCTTAATTTTCAGATTCACCACTTTGCCGAGGTCACCCTCTTTACTAGCCGTATCGCAAGTCGGATCAGCAGTCTTCTCTTGGTCATTGCAACCATTTTCAGAATTAACTACATTTTGTAAATTTAAAAGTAAGCGTCCCGGCAAAGACCCAGTATTTTTAATGGTCCAAGTCTTTGTCCCACTAATATTCGTTCCCTCCCCCATATTTTCAATCACAAAGGGAGTAAGCTCCCCGGTACTTGCAGCCACATTAAGATCTAAGGTCCCAGCAGTAAACTTATTAGCACTGGTTGTTCTAGTTGCAGTAAAATAAGCATAAGTTCCGCCAATGGCAAGACTTGCCACCACCCCAATTACAATTATTGAATACCAAACTTTTTTATTCATATGCATAAAAAATATAATAATTAAAAAGAAAAAAAACGAATCCGCCAAATGGTGGATTTACCTTTAAATAAATAACCGCTAATAATGATGTAACTTTTTTATTTTTGAATTTTTATTTTTTAGCCCAATAAAACAAAAAAAACCGCACAATTTTTTTGTTGATTGGTTAATTAATTTAATTAACACCCTAACTTATATCAAAAGTATACTTTATTTTACACTATTTAATAAAAGCGGTCAACCCTAATTTTTGTTATTAAAAAAGATGACTCCAACTATATCCAGGAATCATCTTTTAATGTGTAACTAATTCACCTCGCTCTTTAAGCTATTTTACAAAGCCACAATCTTTGCTTTGGCCGCAATTTCTTTAAAAATTTTGTCGGCGGTTTTTTTATCTTCTCGCAGGAATGCCTTTGCGCTTTCGCGACCAGCTCCAAGCTTAATCTCGCCGTAAGAAAGTGAATTACCAGATTTTTTAACCACTTCAAATTTTACCCCTGCATCCAAGAGATCTCCGGCTAAGGAAATTCCTTCGTTATACATGATATCGAATTCAGCAGTCTTAAATGGCGGAGCTACTTTATTTTTTACAATTTTAACTTTCACGCGATTGCCCACTACGTCTTCACCTTTTTTAATTTGAGCAGCTTTGCGAACTTCAATCCGCACTGAAGAATAAAATTTCAGCGCTTGTCCACCAGTGGTCGTTTCCGGATTACCAAACATTACCCCAATCTTCATGCGAATTTGATTAATGAAAATCACGGTCGTATTGGAACGCGCAATAATTGCGGTCAATTTTCGCAGGGCTTGTGACATCAGGCGAGCTTGGCGTCCAACGTGCTGATCTCCCATCTCACCTTCAATTTCAGCGCGTGGTACCAGGGCTGCCACCGAGTCAACCACGATCACATCAATCACCCCACTGCGCACTAAGGACTCTACAATGTCCAGGGCTTGCTCACCAGTATCTGGCTGAGAAACTAATAAGTTTTTAATATCCACTCCAATCTTATGAGCATATTCTGGGTCCAACGCATGTTCAGCATCAACAAAAGCAGCCGTGCCTCCGCCCTTTTGAGCATTGGCCACTATGTGTAGCGTTAAAGTCGTTTTACCGGAACTTTCTGGCCCATACACCTCGATAATTCGACCCCTGGGTACGCCACCAATGCCTGTAGCAATGTCCAGTGAGATTGAACCGGTCGGAATTGCCTCGACGTCAACTTTTTTTACATCGCCCAATTTCATAATCATCCCCTCCCCAAATTTCTCCTGAATATCTTCGACTAATTTATCAATTTCTTTTTTGCCTGCATTTTTTATTTCCTCAACTGCCTCTTTTGGAGGCTTTTTTTCTTTTGCTGCGTAAGCCATACCATTTCATTTAAACATTTAAGCATTAAGACATTAAAACAAGAAATCATTTAGACATTTAATCATTTATGTATAAAACTTTTAGTTTTATACACGCCTGTTTATATGTTTGTATGTTTATATGTTAGGATGTTTATATGCTTATATGTTTGTGTGTTTATATGATTTATTATTTATTTAAAACCCTACCATTTACATCAAAAACAATGTCTTTTGCTGGAGCAGAAGTTGAGGTTAATCGCCCCAAATCCTTTCCATTGATTTTTACGAAAGTTTCATTACCCTTGCCTGAACCTATACTAATTTTTTCTCTGGCATCAAATTTTTGAACTGTCCCTGGAGATATTGCCCCACTATAAACTAAGTTGCCATCAGCCTCCACTGAGAGCCAAGTTGAATCAGGACTAACATAAACCTCAGCAGTTACTAGGGAAACTTGCTGACTTGCCTCTTGCGAAGAATCACTCTCCTGCTGCTGCATTGGAGGCGCTGGGAAAACAGCGTTAACGGAAATTGACTGAGTTGTTTCTTTGTTGAATTTATTACGAGCCTTAATTGTAATTACATTAACACCATCCTTGAGCCCAATATCTTCGCTAAATTCACCTTTTTCATTAACCAAAACTGGTTGATCATTAATAGTTACTAGCGCATCTTTTTCAGCCATCCCTACTACGCGAGTTGATATACCATCAACCACCAAACCATCTGCCGGCTTAACAATAATGAGTCGCGGAGTTGAAATAAAATTATTAACCTGCAGATATAAATAGATAAAACTACTTAGCACTGTTAATAAAATAATTCCCACTATAATCATTTTTGGTGTAATAACAAAAATTGAAAAATTTATCGGCTTTTTAATTTTATCCTCATCGACAATTTTCTTGATATTTTTATGAATACCTTTTTCTCGCTCGAATTGCTTAATAAGGCTAGCTTCTGAAACCCCCATATATAGACCATAACTTCGCAAAAAGCCCCTTACATAAACATCTGCTGGCAACTTCATATATTCACCTTCTTCGAAATATTGCAAATATTTTGTTTGAATTTTCGTGCCTTTTGAAATCTCACCAAGACTAAGCCGACGCTCATCCCTAAGCTTTTTCATTCGTTCACCCAAGGTCAGTGAATCAATTTTTTTACGCGTGAATTGAACCATCTTGAATAGTATTATGTATAATGTATTTTGTATTATGTATAAAATTCAAAATGTATTTTTTGTATGAATTCATACTTTATACATTCTACAATATACGTAATACAAGACCCGGCGCTACATTTGCCATTTATCTCGGGCGACTTGATCTTGCATGGAATCTTCATAGGCCGGTTGAGCTTCTCCCTCAGTGAAAACTTCGCGAGGCTTTGCGCCATCAGCAGCCCCAACCACTCCTCGCTCCTCTAAAATATCAATTAGCCGAGCAGCCCTGGAATAACCAATCCTCAAACGTCTTTGCAGAAGCGAGGAAGAGGCTTTACCTGCTTGGATAACCAGCTTTTTTGCTTCCTCATATAAAACGTCTTCTTGATCGTCAGCTTCAATTGAATCAAAATCAATTTTCTCAGCATACTTTGCAATTTTAACTTCACCATTTTGATTACCATTAGTTTTGGTTTCGCTAACTTCGATTTCTCCTTCTAAGCTATCTTCAATTTTCTCAAACTTTTGATTTTTGATAAAATCAACCACTCGTTTAACTTCTTCTTCAGAAACAAAAACTCCCTGAACTCGACGCAAATCAACTGCTTCCGCTGCTGAGAAAAGCATATCCCCATTACCAAGCAACTTCTCCGCGCCACTAGCATCCAGAATTGTGCGTGAATCCATTAGCGAGGGTACTCTAAAAGCAATTCGCGTTGGAATATTTGATTTAATTAAACTAGTAATAACTGTCACAATCGGCTTTTGCGTGCTTAAAATAAGGTGGATGCCAACTGCGCGAGCCATTTGAGCCAAGCGAATAATCGCTCCCTCTACTTCCTTGCCATGCGAAGCCATCAAGTCTGCTAACTCATCAATCACAATCACAATGTAAGGAATTTTTTCTACTGGCTCTTCGGTAATTTCCCCAGTCTCCGTATTGATATTTTTAAACATTTCACCACCTTCAGCCTTCTTATTAAAAGAAGAAATATCTTTTGAACCAACCTTCTGCAATATCTTATAACGACGCTCCATTTCGCCAATTGCCCATTTCAGTGCGCTAAGTACTTTTCCATTTTCCACAATCACATCCGTTAGTAAGTGAGGAATGCCATTATAGGGAGTTAGCTCTACTCGCTTAGGATCAACTAAAATTAACTTTAAATCCTCAGGAGAATTCTGATACAGCATCGACAAAATCAAGGCATTGACACAAACACTTTTTCCGCTACCCGTTGAACCAGCAATCAACAAATGAGGCATCTTCTTTAGATTTCCAAAGATATAATTACCACTCACATCCTTACCCAACGCCAAGAGTAAATTTGTTTTTCTATTTTCAAATTCGAGCGCTTGCAAAAGTTCTGGTAGCCTGATTGTGGCATTTTTCTTATTTGGCACTTCAATCCCGACTAAAGATCGGCCTGGAATTGGAGCCTCAATCCGAACTTGACGAGCCGCCAAGCGCAGGGCTAATTCATTACTCAGCGTCGTAATCCGGCTGAGTTTAACTCCCACTGCTGGCCGAAAACTATATTGAGTCACCGTTGGTCCAGTTTTAATTTCGCCCAACTCAACTTCCACCCCAAAGGTCAGCAAAGTATCTTGAATAATTTTAGCGTTTTTTTCGACATCGCCCCCTTGCGCTTTTTCAATCAAGCAATCCAGCAGCGAAATCGGCGGAAGTTCCCATTCTAACTGCTCATCCTGACCTTGTTCCTTTTTCTTACTTTTCTTTTTTTCATCCTTGGGTTTCCAGGCAACTGCTTTTTTAAGGATCTCCGCCATTGGATCTGGTTTTTCAGTTTCGGCATTAGGATCTTGCACAAATTCAGTTTTTTGAGAAAGTTTTACATCCTCAACTTCCAACAACTGTTGCTCCTCTCCATTTTCAATTTCACTTTCGTCATCAGCAGAATCATCCTCAGCTTCTTCTTTTTGATGCTCCACTTTTTCTCGAATAAATTTCTTAAAAAACTGCACGATCGAAAAATTGAAAGCCACCGTAATCCCAACCAATATAAGCGCTATTAAAATAATCGCCCCACCAGCCCTGCCAGCTAATTTTAAAAAAATAAAAGCCAGTCCATAACCAATAAAACCACCTCCATTTCCCGCTTTAGCAACTTTCAACATCTTATCCACATCATAAGCCAGGATGTGGATAATTCCCAAGGTGCTCATAAAGGCAACGGTTAGACCAATTAATTTAGAAACATAGAATAAAGTTTCCTTCCGAAAAAGTAAAATCACTCCACCCGCAATCAGCACAATCGGAGCAAGATATTTTCCAACTCCGAACATCCAGCCCGCCAGTGAATTTAAAAACTTTCCCAAAATTCCAGCCTCCACCATTTTGGCCTCAGACAAAAAACCCAATACAAACAAAATTGCCAACAAGAAAAGAAAAATGGCCACCACCCCACGTTTAACATCACCACTAACAATTGCTGACTGCTCTTTAGCTGACTCTTGCTGCTTTTTTTTATTTTTTCCCATAGATAGTGCCGAAGATTAAATGACCCAGGGTCATAAAAATTTCAGCTAGCGCTAATAATAGATAGATAGTTAGTTTAGCTTAAAGCTGGCTCATTTTTCAATAACTCAACCTTCCACAGTTTAAGCCACTTCGCACCTATTTTAACACATCTTATCCCTTCCAGCTAGCAAATTAACAAAGATCCTTCCGCTTTATAATTTTAACCAAGCTAAGCGGATGACCTTTATCAGCAAAACTAAACCTGCCAACAACTGCTTTGTTCATGTTCAATTTTTAAGGTACCTTTTTTCAAAAATAACACCTTTTCAAAAATAAATTGTTGCCGCTGCTCAATCAGCTCCACCCATTGACGATAATCCTGTTTAAGCTTAAACGTTTTAGCGTGCCTCGTTGCCATACTCAAGCCTAGCTTCTTCAAAGTTCCAATCCGCGCTAAAACCAGGCGATAGACCTTCGCTTTTTTATTTTCATATTGCCAGATAGTCAAGAGACCGGAAACGTAAATCCCGCCAACAAGCCCCAATAATATTTTTAGCAATAAAATAAACATATCAGTAAATATTTTAAAACTTATCCTCCCATTTGCTAGTTACCAGTTGCTGATTACTAGTTATTAACCTACAAGCTCACAAACTTGACTGGTAAAACTTTCTTAAAGATTCCAGCCACAAAAATTACGTCTGCCTCAGAGATATAAATTGGATGATGAGTTTCATTGGTCGAATGAGGGAAAAGACCCACGATGCCCTTACCCATATTCTTATAGCGTTTAATAGTCGCCATCCCGTTAATTACCGCCACAACAATTTTACCTTCAAACTCAGCCTGCGCCTGAGCTTTTTCAAAGATAACATAATCGCCATCATCAATGCCCTCTTTATTCATCGAATCACCTAACGCTTTTACCGCAAATAAATGTTCTGGGTCAGTTTTATGAAAAAGACTTTTTGAAATTTGGAGAAAATCATCCGCCATATCATCTGCGTAAGCTAATGCCTCGCCGCAAGAAGCCAAGCCATAAAGGGGAATTGAAAAAATATTTTGCGCGTCGCCATAGCTTTCGTTTTCAACCAGGAAAAGCTGGCGATTCTTATCGCGGGTGATTAACTCTTTTTTCTCCAACGATTCAACTACTTGCATTACTGACTTCATACTATCCTTAATTCCCCTAGCTGCTAAAAATTTCTGCAACCGATAACTGGTCGGATTTTCTTTTTTCTGATCAATCAACTCTCGCAGAGATTTGATAATCAAATTTTGTTTAGCGGTTAGTTTCATAGCCCCTACAAAATTACAAAGCTGTACAAATTTACAAATATACAAAAAAGTAATTTTAAATTAAGAATTATTTATTATCTTTTAATTTTAAAACCAATTGGAGCATTCTTTTCAATTTCCTTCTCTTGCAAATTGCTTTCTAAAAGATTCCTTAACGTATCAAACACGGCCTTAAATCTTTTATCATATTTTCTTTCCATTTCTTCAATCCTAGTTCTCAACTCTTTATTACTGATAATCATTTCGCGAAGTTTTACAAAAGTTCGAATAATCTGCACATTAACCTCAATCGCTCTCTTGCTTTTCAATACTCCAGCTAACATCGCCACACCCTGCTCAGTAAATGCAAAAGGCAAATACTTAGCATATTGACCTTTTTCTAAGGTGCCAAATTGGTACCTTAGAATTTTAGTTTCCTCAATGCCCAATTGAAACATAAAATCCTCTGGGAATCTTTCAATATTTCGCCTAACTGCTCTTTTTAAGGTTTTAGTTTCCACTCCATACAGCACAGCCAAATCC
The DNA here is from genome assembly GCA_903837175.1 of uncultured bacterium. Lineage (GTDB taxonomy): Bacteria > Patescibacteriota > Minisyncoccia > Moranbacterales > GWC2-37-73 > CAIPMZ01. The sequence continues at coordinate 40,738 of CAILTR010000101.1, read as the reverse complement.
TTATCAAGCATAACTTTTTTGCCCCGAATCAAATAAATCTTTTGCTCAATTATTTCCTGGGGAACAATTGAATTTTCTTTTTTAATTTCTTTTGTTTTCATCTTTTTAAAAAATTAAAAAATCCACTTTAAAACCTTACAATTTTCAACCTTATGACTTTCTTACTCCTATTCTATCACTCCTTTATTATCACTGCAAGGGGAGGCTGTGGATAAGCTGTTTTTATGGCTCCTGAAAAGCAAAAAACTACAAAAAACGCCCCACCAAAGTGAGACGTTTCTTGTTCCATACTCCCAGTGAAATCCTGCCGGGGCAGGTGTTTTGCGCTGGCAAAACAATTTCACGGGATAAACCTATTAGCTTTTTGCATTTCCCTAAAAGCTAACGAAGCTAGCGAAGCTAAAAGCTAGTTAGCTAGCTATTTTCGATACCCCGTTCCCGCAGGAATGAGGCGTCCGATAATCACATTTTCTTTCAGTCCTCGCAAACGATCATCTTTGCCGGTCACGGCAGCGTTGATCAGCACGCGAGCAGTTTCTTGAAAAGAAGCAGCTGAAAGGAAAGATTCGGTTGAAAGCGCTACTTTAGTAATTCCCATTACCAGTGCTTCGCCAGTAGCTTGCTCACCTTTGTTTGCCAAAGCTTCAGCATTTGATTCATTGAATTGGTCGCGTTCTACGATGTCGCCAGGCAATAAATCTGTGTCGCCCGCCTCCAAAACCTTGAAACGAGAAAGCATTTGACGAATGATGACTTCCACATGCTTGTCATTAATTCCCTCACCTTGCGCGGCGTAAATTTCTTGAATTTCTCCAATAATATAACGTTGCAAAGCTTCCCGACCCATGGTTTCAAAAAGTTTTTTCAGGTCGATATGTCCTTCATTAAAGCGAGTTCCTTTGGCAATCAATTGTCCCTTAGAAACAACTAGCGTTGATTCGATTGGCACGCCATATTCTTTAATTTCACCTTCTAGCGTTTCGATTTTTAGCGTTACCGTCTTTTTATTCTCAGTCACAATTTCAACTAGTTTGCCATCTACCTCAGCAATAACCGCTTCACCCTTTGGTGGACGACATTCGAAAATTTCTTCAACGCGAGGCAGACCCTGGGTAATATCAGTTCCCGCCACACCTCCAGCATGGAAAGTACGCATCGTTAGTTGAGTTCCTGGTTCGCCGATTGCTTGCGCAGCGACAACCCCGACCGCTTGACCGATTGCGACTAATTCACTGCGTCCAAGATCGATCCCATAGCAAGTCTTACAAATTCCGCGTTTGCTCTTGCAAGCCACCACGCTTCGAATTTTAACTCTTTCCACTTGCGCTTTTTCAACGGCGATACCCTCTTCTTTAGTAGCCAAAGTTCCAGCTTTAACTAAAACTGCTTTCGTCTTTGGATCAAGCACATCATCAATGACCACACGACCCTCAACCCGCACGGCAAAACTTTGACCAATGCGTTCTGAATCTTGACGATAAAGGAAAGTTCCCTCTGTGTCTCCACAATCTTCCTCACGGACAATAATATCCTGAGAAACATCTACTAATCTTCGCGTCAAATATCCAGCGGTTGCGGTTCGCAGCGCGGTATCAGCCATACCCTTACGAGAACCATGCGTTGAAATGAAATATTCCAAAACATTGAAACCTTCTTTAAAGGAGCTTTTTACTGGCAATTCAATCGTTTCTCCAGTCGGCCCAGCTACAAGCCCTTTCATACCCATCATTTGAACTACGACAGATTCGCTACCTCGAGCTTTTGAATGCACCATTGTGTAAACTGAACCTTCTTTATCCATCGAAGCCTTTACCGCATCTGCAATTGTATTTTTCGTACGATTCCAAATTTCAATCACGCGATTTTTACGCTCTTCTTCGGTCAAAAGTCCCATGCCATATTGTTTATTGATGGTCAGCACTTCCTCCTCAGCCTTAAGCATCGCGGCGGCTTTTTCAGGTGGCATTTTTAGGTCGTCCATACCCCAACTAATTCCCGAACGACTAGCCATTTTAAAGCCAAGCGCTTTAATGCGGTCGATAAAGGCAGCTGTTTCCTCCTGGCCTTTCATGCGCAGCATTTTAGCAACCAATTGTTTAATTTCTTTTTGCGTCAGCTCTTCATTCACGAAGCGCAGTTCCTCTGGCAAAATATCATTGAGCATAATGCGTCCCACCGAAGTTTCCATGATGCCATTAATATCTACCTTAATTTTAGCGTTTACTGCTACGTAACCCATCTGATAAGCTAGAATCGCCTCTTCATCCGAAGCAAAGATTTTACCTTCGCCTTTCACTCCAGCTTTAATGTGAGTAATAAAATAAATTCCCAAAACAATATCTTTCGAAGGCACAGCGATTGGTTCCCCAGAGGCTGGTTTCAAGAGATTCTTCGAAGAAAGCATAATGTTAGCGCTCTCTTCGCGCGCTTGGTCAGTTAGGGGAACATGGACTGCCATCTGGTCTCCATCAAAGTCAGCGTTAAAAGCGGCGCAAACCATCGGATGAACTTGAATCGCTTTTCCTTCAATTAGCACTGGCTGAAAAGCTTGAATCGACAAACGATGAAGGGTCGGTGCGCGATTAAGGAGTACGTAGTGGTGTTCAATAATTTCATCCAAGATTTCGTAAGCTTCCTCGGCTTCTGCATCCACCATTCTGCCAGCCGTTCGCACGTTATGCGCAAATTCTTTTTCAATTAATTTATTGATAATAAATGGTTTGAAAAGTTCCAAAGCCATTTTCTTCGGCAGACCCGCTTGATGCAATTTTAGTTGCGGTCCAACCACAATTACGCTTCGTCCTGAATAATCCACGCGTTTTCCAAGCAAATTTTGACGGAAACGTCCTTGCTTTCCTTTTAGAGCATCAGCTAGCGAACGCAACGGTCTGCGTTGTCCGGTCGAAGCTGCCACCGAAGATTGTCCCTTACGCGCACTGTTATCAAAAAGAGCGTCGACTGCTTCTTGCAGCATGCGTTTTTCATTGCGAGTAATAACTTCTGGAGCGCCCAGGTCAATTAGTTTCTTAAGTCGATTGTTGCGATTAATGATGCGACGATAAAGATCGTTTAAATCAGAAGTTGCAAAACGTCCCCCATCCAAAGCTACCATCGGACGCAGATCAGGCGGAATAACAGGAATTGCGGTCGGCAACATCCATTCCAATTGCAGGTTAGCCTTTTTGAAACCTTGAAAAAGTTTCATCCGTTTAAACAATTTCTTTTTATCCGTCGTGTCTTCACTGTCGAGTTCTTTCTTGATCTTTTTAATCATCTTCTCAATGTCCATACTTTCCAGCACGCTACGCACGGCTTCCGCTCCAATTCCGGCTGAAAAAACTTGGCCATAACGAGTTGAGAGGTTGAAATATTCCAATTCAGAAAGAATCTGCATTGGTTTAAGATTTTTCAAATCATCTCGTACCCCCTTATATTGGTCCTTAAGTTCCTCCAACATTTTTTCAATCCCGCGATCATTTTCCGTGCTACCAGATTTAATTTCTTTTTGCTTGGCTTTATATTCCTGATCAAGTTGTTCCAAGACGCGGTCGCGAACTTCTTCGTTAACATCTTTAACAATGTAAGCCGAAAAATAAATCACCTTTTCCATATCTTGCACCCCAATCCCGAGCGCCAAACCAATCTTTGAAGGCACACCACGCAAAAACCAAATGTGCGAAACTGGCACAGCTAGTTTAATATGGCCCATGCGCTCTCTTCGAACAATACTGCGGGTTACCTCAACTCCGCACTTATCGCAAACGATTCCCTTATAGCGAATGCGTTTATATTTTCCACAATAACATTCCCAGTCTTTTGAAGGTCCAAAAATCTTTTCGCAGAAAAGTCCATCCTTCTCGTAACGCTGAGTTCGGTAGTTAATGGTTTCTGGTTTGGTGACCTCGCCATGTGACCAGTTCATGATAGAATCTGGGCTAGCTAGACGCAGTCTAACACTGTTGAAATCGCTGACTTTAGTAATATTTTCCATAATATTTTTTTATAAGAAGTTTACCTACCTGCCGGCAGACAGGCCTGCCTGCCGGCAGGTAGGTTACAAAAGTTTAATGATTAGATTTGATCAATATCTTCCTCAGGTTTATCGTAACCCCCGAGTTCATCATCTAAACCATCATCTTCTTTCATCTTTGAATCAACGAGTTCGACATCCAAACATAGTCCCTTAAGTTCATTCACGAGGACGTGGAATGAAGCAGGAATATTTGGACTCTTGATTTTTTCGCCTTTAATAATAGATTCGTAAGCTTTTGAGCGTCCGAGCACATCATCTGATTTAATGGTAAGCATTTCTTGCAAAGTATAAGCTGCCCCATATCCTTCCAAGGCCCACACTTCCATTTCTCCAAAACGCTGACCACCGAACTGCGCTTTTCCTCCCAAAGGTTGCTGAGTAATCAAGGAGTATGGTCCGATTGAACGCATGTGCAACTTGTCTTCCACTAAATGGTTTAGCTTCATAACATACATTACACCCACCGTCGTTTCATTATCGAAAGCTTCTCCCGTCTTTCCATCAATCAAACGAATTTTTCCGCTCTCTGGCAAGCCGGCTTTTCTAAGTTCGATTTTAATGTCTTCTTCAGTCATTCCATCCAAAGCTGGGGTTGCGGCTTTATAACCTAACTTCAAAGCAGCCCAACCAAGATGAGTTTCCAAAATTTGACCAATATTCATACGAGATGCCACCCCCAAAGGATTTAAAATGACATCCACTGGCGTACCATCTGGTAAATATGGCATATCTTCCACTGGCGCAATGCGGGAAATTACCCCCTTGTTTCCATGGCGTCCGGCTAATTTATCTCCTACAGAAACTTTTCGAAGCTGCGCAATTGAAACTTGAATTTGTTTAATCACCCCAGTTGAAAGCTTATCACCCTGTTCGCGGGAAAGGATTTTGATGTCCACCACTTTTCCATGTTCACCATGTGGCAAATAAAGAGAAGAGTCTTTCACATCTTTGGATTTTTCACCAAAGATTGCGCGGAGCAGTCTTTCTTCTGGCGTTAAATCGCCTTCACCTTTTGGCGTAATTTTTCCAATCAAAATATCCCCGGAAGAAATTTCAGCGCCAATGCGAATAATTCCCGTTTCATCCAAATTTTTCAAACGTTCCTCACCAATATTTGGAATATCCCGCGTGACCACTTCCGGCCCAAGCTTCGTATCGCGAATATCAATTGAGAAATCTTCGATGTGAATTGAACTGTACCAATCTTCTCGCAGCAGTCTTTCAGATAAAATAATCGCATCTTCAAAGTTATAACCATCCCAGGGAATAAAGGCTACTAGTGGATTTTGACCTAAGGCTAATTCGCCATATTCAGTTGCAGCCCCATCAGCTAGCAATTGTCCTTTTTTAACCAGCTCGCCTTTTACCACGCGCGGAATTTGACTCATGCTTGTAAAAGCATTTGATTTAACGAAACTTTGCAAACGATATTCTCGTTTAAAGCTATCTTTTTTCGTTCCAACCGGAGCGCTTTCCTTCACGACAATGTGACTAGCGTCAACTTCAATTATTTCGCCATCATTAGCAGCCAAAACAACCTGACCTGAATCAGCCGCGGCTTTATCTTCGATTCCAGTTCCCACAAACGGTGCTTGCGGCACGATACAAGGCACAGCTTGACGTTGCATGTTTGAACCCATGAGCGCTCGATTAGCATCATCGTGTTCCAAAAATGGAATCAGCGAAGTTGCAATCGAAATACATTGTTTAGCTGAAACATCGATTAAATCAACTCTTTCCGCTTCAATCATTTCTGGATGTCCTTTTACGCGAGCTTCAACCATCTTATCTACAATGTTACGATTTTCATCGGTTGCTACGCGAGCATGGGTAATAATCTGGCGATCTTCGACAGTTGCGTTAACATACGCAATTTCATTGGAGATATGCGGTTTGATCTGAACGGTTTTTTTACCCGCTTTAATAATTTTTTTAGCTAGCTCTTCGTCAATTTTATCCCAGATTTTTCCAACCCCAGCAATATCTTCATTTAAAATTCTATTTACCAGCGCCTCTGGCGTGGCTGGAACTTCTTTTTCGATCCGAATATAAGGCGTCTCTAAAAAGCCGAAATCATTAATTCGAGCGTAAGAAGCCATGTGACCTACCAACCCAATGTTTGGACCTTCTGGAGTCTCAATCGGACAAATTCGGCCATAATGCGAATGATGCACATCGCGAACTTCAAACCCAGCGCGTTCCCTAGTTAGACCTCCTGGTCCCATCGCTGAAAGACGACGTTTATGTTCCAACTCAGCCAAGGGATTAACTTGATCCATAAACTGAGAAAGTTGCGAACTTGAGAAAAATTCCTTAATCGCAGCTGCCACCGGTCGAGAGTTAATCAATTGTCCTGGCACTACCGTTTCAACATCGCAAGTACTCATGCGATCTTTGATATTGCGAGCCATGCGTGACATTCCGATGCGTAATTTATTTTGAACTAATTCGCCCACGCCTCTCACGCGACGATTTCCGAGATGATCAATATCATCAGCCATGGCGTTTGGCGTATTATTAAGCCGGATAATTTCCTTAATAATCAGCAGCAGGTCGTCCATCCGAAGAACCCTATTTTCCTCATTATCCTCACGTTCAACCATCAAACGTTGATTTAAGCGATAACGTCCCACGCTTCCAAAATCATATTTTTCAAAATTGAAAAACATGCCATTAACTAATTGTTTAGCATTTTCTTCGGTAGCTAAATCGCCGGGACGAATTCTTTTATAAATTTCCTTATAACCTTCACCTTGATTTTTCGTAATATCTTTAACTAAGGTTTCATTAATAAAATGAACTTCGCCATTATCAGCGCCATCGAAAGCCGCTAAGATTTCTTCATCTTTCTGCATGCCAAAAGCACGCAACAAGGAAGTTACGGGGATTTTTCGTTTGCGGTCAATGCGAACGTTCAGTACGCCAGTCAAATCAGTATCAATTTCAATCCAAGCTCCGCGATTAGGAATCAGTTTAGCGCCAAAGAGCTTCTTGCCTTTTTGATATTCCATCGTAAAGAATACTCCTGAAGAACGAATCAGCTGAGAAACGACCACGCGTTCCACCCCGTTAATCACAAAAGTTCCTCGCTCAGTCATTACTGGGAAGTCTCCCAAATAAATTTCTTGCTCTTTAATTTCACCAGTTTTCTTAATCACTAAGCGCGCCTTAGCTCGCAGTGGCGCTTCAAAGGAAATATTTTTGCTTTTAGCTGTAAGCTCTGAAGTCTTTGGTTCGTCTAAATAATAGTCAGTGAGTGAAAGCTCTAAATCCTTACCCGTAAAATCATTAATCGGATTGATTTCATCAAACAGTTCTCGCAGACCTTTTTTCAAAAACCATTGATAAGCGTCAATTTGACCCTCGATCAGGTTTGGGAGTGAAACTACTGTCTGCTTTCTGAAAAACTTTCTTCGACTCAACGATGAAGACGCTCCATAAGAGTCCTTCACTTTGAGGGCTTTCTTTTCATTGACCATAAAAACAACGCTCATCAGTTCTCCTTATTTTTTGGAATTGTAACCAAAAACAAAGAGCCGAAATGAGTTTTAAATTAAGGCTATTTAATTCGCTCGCTTGTATTTTTTCACTTTCATTCTCCTTTGAGAATTATGCCTTTTCTAAAGCCTTTTATAGCTCTAGAACAGACGAAGATTATGCACTTTTTCCACCCCCAAAAAATGCAAAAAAGAAAGGAATTTCAGTCCTAGTTCTTGAATATGTTTCCAGCTTAACACAAGGCTAAAAAAGTGTCAACAGAAGCCAGAATTTGGCTCAGATTGTTATATTGTTAGATTACTGTATTGTTTGAAATCCCCCCACTATGTGTCATTCTGAGCGAAGTTGTTTTGTCGCCAAAGAAAAAACAACGCAGTCGAAGAATCTGAGCCCAACCAGTCAAAAATAATTTTCAAGTTATAATTAAAAATCCCTCCAAAGTAGCGACAAGATAAATTAAGAGAAGAAACAAAAATTTGGGATACAAAAAAAGCAAGGATTTCTCCCTGCCTTTCTCTATTTGCTGGTTACTAGTTACTGATTACTAGTTACTAACTGACTTATTTCTTTTTCTTTGAAGCCAAAATTCCTGCAATCGTCCCGAGGGCTAGACCAATCCCAGCGGAAATAGCCGCGGCTTTCTCAGGATTTTTTTTCACGAACCCTTCTACTTTTTTAGCAGTCGCGTCCATTTGCTTTTTAATTTTCGCATATTCTCTTCTTGCGATCTTTTCAAGCTCGGCGCCTGTTTCCTTTGCTTTATTAACTGTCCTTACGGCTGCTCTTTTAACTTGTTTTTTGTTCATAGTGTTTTTATCCCGAATCAAACCCTAATTTTTCTCGAATATTCCCTAATACTTTGAATTTATAATTCACGCTTGTTGGTGAATTAATTCCCATATTATTAGTGAATATTCGCGAATCAATTCGCGGCTGATTAGTGATTTATCTAATTAAACTTTACTTTTTCCTAAAAGAGAACCAACTAAAATTGCTAAAACTCCAACTGTCACATAGCCAAGTCCTGGCAGAATAAGACCCAGCACTGAATTTAAATAAACCGAAACTCCAATCAATAAATAAAACGCTCCCAATACAACTAAAATAAAACCGGCCGTTCGGAGTTTTAAGACCTTTACCCAAGCGTGAACTTTTTGGGAAACATTTTCGCTAAGGCGTTCGAAAACATTTTCCACAAAACCCTGCACTAAATTTTTCCAATCACCATGATTTGTTTTGAGACTAGCAATTGATCTTACTACTTTTTTAGGTTTTGCTTTCACACTAACTTTAGTTTTGGTCTTAGTTTTTACTGGCATGTTTTTTATTTTAAAAAATTATGAAGAAGTTTCAACTATAAAAATTATACCATTATTCTTAGGATATACCTAGCTCTGATTTAAAAGCTTCTATATTCCCAGGTCCAGCTTTTCAGCCTTTTTTTTAAAATCTAGAATCTAAAATCTAAAATCTGCTTGCGACATTCCAAGCCTTAGCGACTGTCTGAACAATCCGGATGCTAGTCACGCCCGAAGTCTTGGTAATTTTGGTTGTCACTTTTTCGATTTGTTTTTTTGAGACTTTGTTTTTCTTAAGCAAGCCATCGATGTTAGGCAACAGTTTTTCACTTAAGGTGTACTCGTCGTTCCATGCAAAAACATCAACCGTCTTACGACCGTTTTTTAAAGTTAGCTTAATATCGTTGCCATCGAGAGAAATTTCTAACAACATAATCGTTGCAATTTTTAATTTAAAATTTGAAATTTGAAATTTGAAATCAATATCAAATTAATAAATAACTTAATTTTTAAAACATTTTAACATTAAAAATTTAATTAAAAATTCAAACTTCAAAATTAAAAATTTGGGTGTTTACTAAAATCATAGCGCCATAATCAAATACACAATTGATTTAAAGCTAACGACTAATTTTGCTCCAAGCTATTCCCCAGGGATCTGTCTTGCGTCCGGGGGCGATTTCACCATGACCGAGAATATATTTGATGGAATATTTTTGCTTGAGATCGCCAATGAGGCGATTTAATGCATCATATTGAGCGCTAGAAAATTTTTCCTCCTTAGTATTAATGACTTCAATACCGATTGAAAAAGAATTGACGTCCGTGCGCCCGTCCGGCATTTTGGCCACTCCGGCGTGCCAAGCAATATTTTGATCAGCCACGAGTTGATAAATCGTGCCATCGCGCGCAATCATATAATGAGGCGCCACGCCCGCGTCTTTCCATTCTTGCATTACCTGATCCTTATCAAATTCATCTCCGCCCAAAGCGTTATAGGAAGTATGCACAATGAGCGTATCGATCTTGCGCCCAGTTGCTTTTTGAAATCCCCAACTAACCAAGCTCTGCACAATTTTCCCAGCACTGGAACTTTTTTTCTCCGCATCCAGGCTTGATGGCTGATCGTTGATGACTGATGACTTTATCTCTACCTCCCCCTTACTATCTCTTGTCTTTTGTCTATCAGCTACTGCAGCTTGATTGTTGCCGTCTGCTTTTTGTTCGCTGTTTACTGTCTCCTGAATATTCTCTATTGTCTTTTGGCTATTGCTTTCTGTCTCTTGCTCATTGCCTATTGCCTCTTGGTTACTGATTATTACTTGCCGTTTTTTTTGCAAACCGAAATAAACCCCAACGGCAACGATAGCAAGAACAATGAAAATAATAATATTTCTCTTTTTCATCTTTTAACCCTACCATAAAAATACTCAACTCGACAAACAAAAAACAAGCCATACGCAATTCCTAGTTCTAGCTAAAGGTTACCTCTGAATTTTTACGAGCTTTTTTGCTTTTTAGGCCATATAAGTAACAGAGTGCTAAGCTTTTGACCATTGTCTTTTGGTCAAACGCGGTCTCTAAAAAGTAAACAAGCAAAGTAAAAATTTCTGACTTAGTTTCTGAAAACATAACTTATACTGAATCAATTAAATTACTGGTGGTTGCAAGGAGGTCGAGCCTCCCTAATGGAGGCTCGACCTCCAATGCTTATCTACCACCAACTAAGTTTATTTCGTATTACATATACTCCGTAAAAACTATTTCACTTCTTTTTTCAAAATTGGAAACGAAGCATTATTCCACCGTAAATACATTGGATCCGTTGGCGCAGGCATCGCGATACTGAAAGTATTTTTTACAGACTTTTCAATAGATTTATCAAGTGGAATATATTCAATTTTTTGTCTAACTTTTGCTTGATCTATTTGACTGGCTTTTTTCGCTGAAATTTTCTTACCAGTTTTCTCATTATAATAAGTAACTTTTGCCAACATTCCCGCTACCTGATCAACCTTTGAATTATTTTGAACATCGTAAGCAATAAACGTTTCTTTCGGTAAGCCCACTAAAACTTTTTGCATATAATCCTTCCAAATTGGCGCAGCGACAAAAACCCCATCTGCCCCAGCTTTCATTGGATGATTATCATTATTGCCTGCCCAAACGCCAACGACTAGTGAAGGCGTATACCCAATTGTCCAAGCATCGCGAAATTCCTGAGTTGTGCCAGTTTTAGCAGCTACCAAGCGACCGTCATCAAGAATAAGTGAACTTCTCGGTCCAAAAATTGGAGTTCTCGCTTTATTGTCCGACAGAATGGAGTTTATTTTTCGAGCCACTTGGACATCTAAAACTTGCTCAGGATTAAGCTGGGCCTGCTCAATTATGTTACCTGAATAATCAGTAATTTTCAGGACGCTTTGCGCTGGATTTCTGATACCCTCGGTAGCAAAAACTGAAAAGGCGCTCGTCATATCTAGTAACTTAACTTCTCCGCCACCCAGCACCAAGGAAAGTCCATAACGCTTGCGATCATTGAGCGTCGTAATTCCCATCCGATGCGCCAGCTCGAGAGTGCCATCAATACTAGCTAGATACAGCGTCTTGACTGCGGGAATATTGAGCGACTGAGAAAGCGTTTCGCGCATCGTCAGTAGGCCATGAAATTTTCCATCGTAATTTCGCGGTACATAATCCTTCCCGCTACCATCTGGTCCAAAATTAGTTTGAGCATCTAAAATTTTTGTTTCTGGCTGATAGCCAAGCTCAAAAGCATGTGCATACGCAAAAGGCTTAAAAGAAGAACCTGGCTGACGAAGACTAAGCGCCACGTTAACTTGACCATCAATTGTTGGATCAAAATAATTCTTACTGCCCACCATTGCTAAAATATTACCATCCTTGGGATCAAGCGCCACTAGCGCTGCGTTAGTTGCACCGCGAACCAAATTACGCTGAGCCCCACTGCTCACGACTTCCTGGGCAGTTTGTTGCATTTCCCAATTCAGGGAAGTATAAATAGCCAGTCCGCCACTGCGCAAAAAATCCCGGCCATATTTTTCCTCTAACTGGCCTAAAACATAAAAAACGAAATGTGGCGCCTCAATCGGCTGAACAAAGGGTTTTATTTTTGCAAAAGTATCAACCCTTAAAGCTTCCTCCATTTCAGCTTGCGTAATAAGTTTAAGCTGGCTCATTTTAAGCAAAATGTCCTTTTGTCTAAGCACAAGTTCGCTGTGATGCTCTCCATAAGGCGAATAAAAAGAGGGTGCCTTTGGCAACGCTGCTAAAAGTGCAGCTTCGTCCAAAGTTAATTCTTTAGCTTCTTTTCCGAAATATATTTGACTAGCCACCTCAATCCCATAAGCATTTGCGCCATAAGGAACTTCGTTTAAATATTGATCTAGAATTTGCTCCTTTGTATAATTGCGTTCTATCTTCAAAGCAAAAACGACTTCTAAAATTTTACGCCGAATTGTTTGCTCCCTGGTTAAAAAGGCACTTCTAGCTAATTGCTGGGTAATTGTTGAAGCGCCTTGCCGAAAAGAATTATTTGCAATATTAACCTTTAGCGCACGTAGAATCGCAAATGGATCGATTCCAAAATGATGATAAAAATTACTATCTTCCGTAGCAATAGTGGCCTTGCGAACAATATCCGGAATTTCATCGTGTAAAATTATTTTGCGATTTTGTTCACCATAAAGTCGATATAAAACGTGCTCCCCACTTCTATCGTAAATTACTGAGGTTTGCTGAATCTTGCGCAAAACTAACTGATTTGCAGCTGGAGTAGCGGAATAATAAAGCCAAGCGAGAAAACCAACCCCCACAAAAGCCAAGAATAAAACAGCATCTGAAAATCCCAATACAGCCTGCCAGCAATAGTGCTTGCTTGATTTTTGGAGCTTTTTTCCCATATATCCTATAGTACACCAACTTAGCTTTTTTATTTAATTTCTACCCCGATCTTTCATCGCCTGAGCTACGCGCTCTACCGCTAAAGCATAAGCTCCCATGCGCACCGTCGTATGATGTTTCATTTTCTCTTGCCAAACACAGTTAAAAGAAGTTATCATAATAGCTTCTAATTTTTTCAAAACTTTCTGTTCACTCCAGTAATAGCCATAGGCATTTTGAACTTGCTCTAGATAGCTTACCACAACCCCACCAGCATTGGCCAGAATGTCAGGCACAACCATGATATTTCGTTTAGCTAAAACTGCATCCGCTTCTGGTGTAGTTGGGCCATTAGCTACTTCGATAATTAATTTTGCTTTAATATTTTTTACGTTGTCGGCGGTGATTGAATTTTCCAAAGCCGAAGGCACGAGAATATCAACCATTTGCGCCAGAATGTGCAGGTTTTTGGTTTTCTCAGCCCCTACATAGCCAAGCACGCTACCAGTTTTTTCCTTGTGCTTTTTTACTTGCAAAACGTCCAACCCCATATAATTCACAATCGTACCTTTTGAATCACTCAGCGCCACAATCCGATAACCATTTTTTTGTAAAATTTCCGCCAAATGCGCTCCCGCATTTCCGAAACCTTCAATTGCCACCGTAGCATTTTTATTTAGGCCAACTTTTTTAGCTGCCTCACGCAAAACATAAAAAGCTCCTTGAGCGGTGGAATATCCCCGAGTTTGACTACCCCCAATTGAGAGTGGTTTACCCGTAATTACACCAGGTTGATGAATGCCGGAAATTTTTTCATATTCATCCAGCATCCAGCCCATAATCTTAGGATCAGTATAAACATCCGGTGCTGGCACATCCAAGTTAGGTCCCACAAATTTATAAATCGCTTGCAAATATCCGCGTGATAATCTTTCCAGCTCGCCTTGAGACAATTTTTTCGGATCAACAATTACGCCACCCTTCCCACCGCCCAAAGGAATATCCACCACCGCAGTTTTCCAAGTCATCCACGCGCTTAGAGCTTTAATCTCTGAGACATTAACGTCCTGATGAAATCTAATTCCACCTTTAAAGGGCCCGCGCGCATCGTTAAATTGACTGCGATAACCAGTAAAAACCTGGATTTTGCCATTGTCCATTTTAACTGGAATCGAAACTTCTAAAATTCTTTGCGGAGCTTGCAATTGAGCAAAAATATTTTTATCAATTTTAATTAACTTCTGCACTTGTTCAAGTTGGCTCAACGCACTAGCAAATGCATCATTGTTTTTTAGCATAACTTTGTTTTTTTAATAAATTATTAATTAATTAGAAATTAGAAATTAGGATTTAGGATTTTTAATATACCCCCCAAGGGTATCTTTAAATTTCTACGCATAGCCCTTGCAATTTATTTCAACAAAAAAAGCCTGCCAAATTGGCAAGCTTTTTTAAATTCAAAACTTTACTAAAGGTCATTCGCAATCTACATTTTCAGCCCAAAATTACCTCACAATTTTTACGAGCTTGTTTGCTTTTTAGGCCATGCGAGCGACAGCAAGCTAAGCATTTGACCATTGTTTTCGGTCAAGCGCGGGCGCTAAAAAGTAAATAAGCGAAGTAAAAATTTCTAAATTAATTTCTAAAGACTATAATTCCTACATGACCATAGTCCGTTTTATTAGCAACCGAAATCGCTCCCATCTTCATCCTCATCTTCATCATCTGGCTCCACGCCAGCCAAAAACTTTTTTGGATAAACTAAAAGCATATTGTTTAATAAATTACTTATTACAAACTAATTATTTCTATCCCAGCTCTAATCTATTTCTATTTTATTTCTTCCGCATTTCATTAGGCATTATAAATTAGCCATTAAAAATTTTTGTTCCATGTTTCATGTTCCATGTTCCATCTTATCCTATTTCACCTCATAAGTCAGTCCTACTTCAACAATAATGTCTTGCGTACCCCCAGGAACTTGCGGTGGAGCAGCCGACTTTGCCATCGCAACGTCTGAACCACCATACCCCAGATTATTTGAATTAGTCAAATCTGGAGACTGCAGCAAATTATCATACCAATTTAAAACCTTACCCAACTTAACTCCAGCTGCCTGCGCCAGCCCAGCTGATTTTGTTTTAGCATCAGCAATTGCCAACAGTCTCGCTTGCTGTTTTAAATCATTCACGTTTGAGACTGTAAACTCAATGCCTTGAACTTGATTGGCTTGCACCGAACCAGCTTGCGCTACTACCTGACCAACAACCTCTGGCTTATTGATAATATCCGGAACTTTAATAGTTAACTTCTGATTAGCGCCATAACCAGCAACCGTAGAAACATTATCCTTGTAATCATATTGAGGATTTAAGGTGTAAGCTTGAGTTTGAATATCCTCTTTTTTAATCCCCAACGCGTCCAGCGAAGAAATTATCTTCGAAACTTTTTCATTCAGCTGTTGCAAAGCTAAATCCGCCGTTTGCGCTCTATCAATTTGAACCCCAAGTGTAACTGTTGCAATATCCGGCTGATAACTAACTTTTCCCTGGCCCGTAATTGAAACTTGGTTTTGTTGGTCACTTACAATTTTCTCTCGCAAAATCGAAACGATCGCAATGGCCGTGACAGCTAGGACTACAATAACCGCCACCGCAAATTTTGGTTCCAAAAAACGCACTAAGTTTAATTTTGTTTCCTCTTGCATAAATTTATTTTTTAAAAAAATTAAAGCTCAATTTAATTATAACCAACTAATAACCCGCAAACGATACAGCCTTTAATTAAAAAATCTCACCAGCCAACCAAACAAACTAAACTGGCGACTTTTCTCCGTGACATAATCTTGAGTTGCTTGATTATTTTTTTTTAAAATTTCCAACTGGTCAAGAGTTTCTTTCCTCACCTTAGTATTATCCATTTTTTCAGTAATTTCTTTCAAGTTAGTAATGACCTCAGCATTTTGATTTATCACTTTATTTATAAGTTTCAAATTCTTAAAATCAGGTCCTATTATAAAATTTAGCAGGCTACTTCTTTCTTCAATTCCTGCTTTAGCATCCTGCAAACTACTGTCATTAATTGCCTGCTGCTTAGCTAAATTCTCGAGCTCCTTATTATAAATACCTTCTTGCTGAGCCAGAATCAGCATATTCTCAGCTGGGTCTCCCCATAAATAATATTGCACTTCTTTAATTGCATCACCTGTATTGGCAGTCGCCTCAGTAACTGCTTCAGGTGTTCCCGCTTCTTGCCCACTTTCATCGGCCCCGTAAACCCTAATAACATCTGAGCCAGTTTGGGCTGTATCATTTGAAGAGTTAGAATTCTCAGCTTCAGTCACGTTAGTGGCATCTTGCTCAAATTGAAGATTAACATCAACTGTTTGATTAGCCTGTGCCAGTAAGGTTTGGGTAAAACCAAAAAACATTACGGCAACGAAAATAATACAACTTTTTTTCATAAATCTTCTAATTATGGCTCTTCTACAATCTTAGCAAAAATTTAACCAGAAATCAAAAACTGCCCTCTGGCAGTTTTTGATTTTTAGCTAGATATTTTTACTTAATCTCATACTTAATAATTTTACTTTTTTTACCGGTTTTTAAATCCAGCGCATACCATTGGTATTTTCCTTTGGCTTTCATGGCCTTAAAAGATACCGAGAAGGCACCTTTACTATCTGTTTGTTTTTCGCTTGGTGGGTAGTAACCGCCACCAGCTTTAGAAAAATAAAGGGCAACCTTACTGTTTTTTGAAAAAGCTTTTCCTGATTGTATTAGCACATCGCCCCGCGCAATAGTATTTTTTGAATTTTTAATTACCCGATCTGGGCTGATATACTCCACTGTTTTTTTCTCGACTGGCGATTCAAAACCATTAATGTCTTTGAATTTAATGTAAAAATTCTGCTTACCACTCTTCTTTTTTAACTTCACAGTTACCCCACCTGCCATTGTCTTCCAAGTAGCACCCGCAAAACTAGATTTAGTTGAAACCATGTAAGCTACGGCATTTTCGGCATTTTTAAAATTAATTTTTACTTTTTCGCTAGTAGAGGATTTTTTATTTACTGAGGAACTTTTGCCACTAAAGGCAACGCTTGAATCAGGGAAGGAATCAGCAGTCTGGGTCACACTAACATAGTAATTCTGAGTAATAACAGTTCCTGTAGTAGTTTCATTCCAAGTTAAGGTATATTTAACTGGAGTAGTGAAATCGGTTACCACGCCAGTATTTGGAGAAATTGAAGTACCAGCCCACTGCCCAGAACTATCAAATTCAATCTTTGGCATCAAGCTAGTAAGACTCACACTAGCAGGAACAACTAGAGCAGCGTGCCCATCCCCACTTGAGTCAAAAGTACTACTTATTAGTGCAGAAGTTACTCCAGAGAATGAAAAAGCTGAAATTCCCGGAGCTTCCAAAACTGTAATTTTATAATTTTGCTGATCAAAGGTTCCATCGCCATTATCCCTGGTTAAAAGATAAGCGACTGGATTTAAAATAGAATCACTAAAATCTTGAGCCTCTCCCGCTATTGGAGAAAGGATAGTCCCGCTGCCACCATTTACAACGGTCACTGTCGGTACAAGCGAAGATAAATCAGTTCCCCGCGTAACCGCGAGCACGAGTCGTTCACTGCCATCTGAATCTATATATGTTTTTTCCATTGTCGCTCCTGGCAAACTAAAACTTGAAATTGCAGGCCCCGTTGTTACGGTAACCGTATAATTCTGAGTGCCACCATCAGCGGCAGTTACGGTATAGCTCATTGGATTCGTAAAATCTTGCACCACCCCGTTGGCTGGACTAACTGAGGCGCCTTCCAAATTTATAACTGGAGCTAACGCAGTTATTTCGCTTCTATGAGAATAAGGCACGATCACTTTAATGGTGTGCGCCGCTTCATTAATTGTTCCCGTGACATTACTAGTGTATCCCGAAAAACCAAATTCAAAGCCAGTTATTTTCTTAACTGAACTTAAATAGCTAAGCACGCTATTAGCATTGAGCATTTTTCCGGAAATTGTTTTTCCATTTAAGCTCGTATTGGCCGTACCATTACTATCAATAATTTGCTTTACGCTCGCTGCTGACAAATTGCCGTTATAACTCCAGGCTAGCGCCGCAACCCCAGTTACAAAAGGCGTTGCCATCGAAGTACCACTTACATAAGCATAGTTATTATTATTGGTACCATCTCCAGAACCATTGGTAATCTTTTTAATCGTGACATCATCTATCGAGCAACCTGCATAGTTATTATCTGTATCATCTGTTACCCATTGATAACCATAGTGAAAAGTCGAGGTTAAATACTGACTTTCAAGAGGTATATCGGTAAAGCGATAAGTAGCACTCCCTATTGGATCGCTATCACCATACATGTAGTCAAGAACTTCCTCATCAAAAACTACTGGGGTCGAGCCAACAAAGAGAGTATCATAAGCTGAATTATCGCTACTGACATGAAAGGCGCCATAATCCAAATAATCACCAGTACTATACGCTGTATCACAGGTAGCTAAAAAATCCAGACTTGGTAAATCTGTTTCCTGTAGACTACTTAAATCTATTTCATTTGATTTAATTAAATAATTTGCATTATCGCTATAAGGCGAGCGCTCCGAATCCCCAAAAAGCACGTTATTACCAGAAACAGCTGCCGTCCCACTACCAGCGCCACCAGAAAATCCAGTTGGAAAAGCTGGCGGAGTCACTGAGCTAAAATCCTGCAAAGCCACTGTCGTTGTTGCCAGAGGGCTATAAATATTAGTGCCTGGCGCGCCAATATCAACGGTGGAAGCACCGTAGTTTGAGAAACTTGCCAAGCTGCCATTTTCATCAACAGCCGCCACACAAATCACATTTGATTGAAAAACAGAATAAGCGCAAGGATAGGCTGGATTAGCATCATTATTATTAGCATCATTACCAGCAGACGCCACAAACAAACCATTAAAATCAGCAATCGCAAGTAGCAACGCTTCATCTTGCGAATGATTACCCCAACTAGCGTTAATCACTTTAGCCCCATTATATTTTGCAAAGCTAATAGCAGCAATAATATTTGAGGTAGTTAATCTGCTTCGCAAGGCCATGATTTTAACATTTTTAGCTACCCCAGCAATCCCCTTAGCATTATTCTGAGATGCTCCGATAATACCAGCAATAACCGTTCCGTGCGAAGCTTCAGCAGCGCCAAGCGAAGAATTAACCGGCGAAGGATCACCGTCATTATTTTCAAAATCATAACCGTAATCACAAGCAATTGGAATTCCATCAATAGCCATCACTGCCCCAGTCTGATCAAAACAACTTCCAGCCGAAGCATGCCACATATTCGCCACCAAGTCAGGTTGGTTATAGGCAACCCCAGAATCAATCACCGCTACAATAACTGAATTATTCTCACCCCCAGTTGCACCCCACGCTCCAGCAGCATCAATATCAGCTCCGGCAGTTTTAGTAATAGTTTGCCCATCCAGAACCACCGTACTTCCATTATTATAAAGGCCCCATTGATTAGCCTTCCCAGTATCATTGATTGAATTTAGATTTGTTGAAAGTGAATTATATTGATAATTAGGCTGCACAGATTCAACATTAGGATTGCTACGAAGTTCCACGATTTTACTATTGAGACTTGTTTTTGAATCTTTAAGTTTCAATAAGGAACTATTGTACTGCTGGAAATCTTTTTGCCTGCTTAAATTTTTATCTTTAGCAAAATTAGCAACTTCAACTTTTCCCGTTGTCTCAGAAAGATTAATATTATCTTTAAACTTTACAATTAATTCGCCTGGCACATAATTTTTACCAACTATGGGTTCAATCACATCTGGAGCATTAGCTTTAATATTTTTTACGGCCGTTGCTTTGTCTTGAAGATCTACCTGTGGTTGTGGGTCAGGCGTCGCTTGCGCTCTTGCCACCAAGTTAACCTGACCTAAATTTGGAGCTAGCATCGCTAATAATAAAAAAACAGTCTGCGCTTTCCGATAAAAAGATTTTTTTTGCATCACTTTTTTATTTTATTTTTTATTAAACACTATCAGCTAAATTATAAATAATTTATGCAATTAACAAATTTTATTTCTAAAATTAATTTTGATATGAAGCACTTTCTACTTAAATTTATTATACCATAACTTTCGCCAGAACGCGCCTTAATTCTCAAGTGCTACTTTGAGTTAACTATTTTAGAGTTAATGAAACCTGAAAACCTTGACTTTTAGCCAAAATAGGTATATAATTAACTTATAAATGTCTTAAAAGGGCGTTTCACTCGGGTGAAACGCCCTTTTTCTTTTTCTAATATGTCTAAAAAATGGCTCTCCAACCTATTCCTTTCAAGCCTAGTAGCCTTAACCCTACTGGTGCCTTTTCATTCTTCCCAAGCAACAACCCTTGATCCCAAAACTGTTATAGCATTAGTGAACGATGAAAGGGCCAAGCTTGATATCCAGCCACTTGAAATCAATGCCGATCTTTCCAAGGCTGCCCTGGAAAAAGCCAATGACATGGTCCTGCATAATTATTTTGCCCATGTCTCACCCAGTGGGGTTACACCTTGGCAATGGATCGGGCAAAGCGGTTATGATTATTCTTTTGCCGGCGAAAATTTAGCCATTAATTTTACTGACGCCAAAGTTCAACATGAAGCTTTTATGCAAAGTGAAAGCCATAAAAAAAATATCTTAAATCCAAAGTATAAGGAAATTGGAGTTGCTGTTATCACAGGGAAAATTAACGGAACCCAGACAATCATTACCGTTCAAGAGTTTGGGGCCAAAGTAGCGCCAGTTCCAATTGAAAAAACAATTGCGGGAGTCTCGACCACGAAGAAAGAAACGCCCCTAACCAGTTCAACTTTCCTGCAAAAAACCCAACAAATTTTTTCCGCAAGTCTTAGCACCCTAGAAAAAACTTTTTTCAACTCAACAGAGCAAGTTTTTCCCACTCCACTCTTTGGCTTTCTGTATACGTTAATGCTATGGCTTGTCTTTATCTTCTTTTGTTACGAAATACTTGCCACTTATTTTCATTTCGCAATTCAGCATTTTTCTCTTCGCAAAAAACCAATTAATTTATTTTCCATTAACAGCACTGCTCCAATTTCAATTTCTTCATTTTACACTAAAGCTTACCACCCCTCACGTCTTGAACGAATCTATCTGACTCACATGAAACTTAAAAAATGAAAAAGTGCCAGCCAAATTTTATAGACATTTAGCAAAACAAAAAAGACTTTCTTTCCGGAAAGTCTTTTTTAAATTTGAAAAGTGTTATTACTCAAAATAACTTAGCGATCTTTAGTGGCACTTTCGCCAGCCACATAGCCAGTTGCCCAGCAGACTTGCAAGTTATATCCCCCAGTTGGACCATCGACATCGATAATTTCCCCAGCGAAATAAAGGTTCTCAATAATTTTCGATTGCATTGTTTTTGAATCAATTTCCTTAACCGAAACTCCGCCCCTAGTAACCATCGCCTTTTCAAAACCGAAAAGTTCTTCCACAGTCATTTCCATCTTTTTAAAAAGTGTTACTATTTTCAGCCGATCTTGCTTGCTGAGATTACCAGCGTGTTTATGGGTATCTAAGCCGGCCAGCGTAAAAATTAAAGCCAACATTTTTGGGCTAGCAAAATCCTTCAGACAATTACTTAAATTTTTATGCGCGTTATCTTCAAAATCCTTACGAATAATTTCATCAACCTGCTCAAAAGAAAGCTCCGGCTTTAAATCTAAGAAAAGTTTAAGTTCTCCTTTTTCAAAAACCTCTCGCAACTTGCAACTGAGATTAAGCGCTAATGGGCCACTCAGTCCGAAGTGAGCAAACATCAAATCGCCATTTTCAGTCACAATTTTTTTGCCAGCTTGCATAGCTGTTATCGAAACATTATGGGCAGTTAGACCCTGAGCATCCTTAATGGCTTGCTCGGCAATCATAATCGGCACCAGACTTGGCAAGGGCTCAATTACGCTATGCCCTAACTTCTCCAACCAAGCAAAAGCTTTACCAGTTGAGCCAGTCTGCGGATAAGATTTTCCGCCCGTCGCTAGAACATATTTCTCCGCCGAAATTTCTTTTTTCCTAGTGACGACTTTGCTTATTTTACCCCGTGAAATTCGCGAAGCGACAATTTCATTGGGGTCATTCTCTTCAAATTCGATGTCAACAACTTCTTCCGTGTTAAA
The DNA here is from genome assembly GCA_903837175.1 of uncultured bacterium. Taxonomy (GTDB): domain Bacteria; phylum Patescibacteriota; class Minisyncoccia; order Moranbacterales; family GWC2-37-73; genus CAIPMZ01. The sequence goes on along the minus strand of CAILTR010000101.1, from coordinate 18,801 downwards.
AAAGGTTACCATATTTTTTCGACAATATTGATAAAGGGCGTCTAGCACGTCTTTACCTTGATCACTGACCGGAAAAACTTTGCCATTTTTTTCCACTTTTGTTTCCACACCCCGACTACGAAAAAAATCTCGTAAATTAGTTGGGCTCATGCGTTTAAAAGCATTGAGTAAAAACCTACCATTTCGGTAGACTTTTACTAACTCCACTGTATCTTCAGCCTCTTGGGTAAGGTTACAGCGACCATTACCAGTCATCAGGAGTTTAACACCATAGCGATCATTTTTCTCCACTAAGGCCACCCGTGCGCCCTTCTGGGCAGCCCTTCCAGCCGCCATGAGTCCCGCCGGTCCCCCGCCAATGACTAATACGTCAAATTGTTCTGCAATTATTTTTTTCATAAACCTCATCATGACACACTTTCTTTTTTCTAGCAACCCCAACCCTTGCTCTTTTCCATCTTCCAGGCTATACTGCATTATTAGTATCAATGTTTAAACTAATAACCTAAAAGCTAACGAAGCTAAAAGCTATGCTATTAGATGATGTCAAAATTGAAATCTCAGCTGGAGACGGCGGTAAAGGTTGCGCAGGCTTTAATAAGAACCTGATGAGCCTTGGGCCAGCTGGTGGAAGTGGTGGCAAAGGCGCCAGCGTCTATTTTGAAGGTGTTTCAGATCTTAACGCTTTTAACCAATTCCGTTTTAAAAAACAACTTTTTGCCGAAGATGGCCGCGAAGGCAAGGGTCAATTTTGCGATGGTCCAGATGGTAAAGATTTAATTATTAAATTACCAGTCGGCACCGTTATTACCAATACTGAGAATAAACAAGCCATTGAAATTACTAAGGTTGGCGAAAGAGTTTTAGCCGTTAAAGGTGGCCGCGGTGGGCGCGGAAACTTCCTCTTCCGCTCGGCTAAAAATACAACCCCAAAAGAATTTGAATTCGGGAAAAAAGGCGAGCACGCCAGCCTGCATTTGCAGCTTAAAATGATTGCCGACATCGGCTTTGTAGGCTTGCCGAACCTTGGTAAATCCAGTTTACTTAATGAACTTACTAATGCCAGCGTTAAAGTCGCTAACTATCAATTTACAACCCTAGAACCAAACTTAGGTGTTTACTATGGTTTAATTTTAGCTGATATCCCAGGGTTAATCGAAGGCGCCTCCGAAGGTAAGGGACTTGGAATTAAATTTCTTAAACACGTTGAACGCACTAAGATTCTTTTCCATTTTCTAGCCGCTGATAGCGAAGATATTATGGCTGATTATAAGACTATCCGCGCTGAACTCGAGGCCTATAACCCCGCCCTGCTTGAAAAACCGCAATACATCCTCATCTCACGCTCCGACACAGTCAGCGAAAGCCAGCTCAAAAAAATTCTCACCAAAGCCAAAAAACTCAGCAAAAATGTCTTTCCAATTTCCATCCACAATTGGGATCAACTACAAAAAATCAAAGAGCTTTTGAATGAACTCGATAAGGAAAAATAATTATTAGTAACTAGTAACAAGTAGCTAGTAACTTTGTTTGTTGCGTATTTTACATATTCAGTTTTCTCCTAAGCCATCACACAATGTGCTTTTTTGTATTTGCATTTTGCATTCTTTCTGCACCATATGAAGTACGTAGGCAAAAAACAAGTGATGAGCGTTAAAAAATTTTCAGCGAGCTTTTTCAGCAGAAAAAGTGCAGCGGGAATTTTAGCGAGGAACGAAGTTTTTGCCACAGTATCTTCATCAGGTGCGATTTTCTTTTGTAACTTTTCTTTCCTAAAAAGAAAAGTTAGCCCTCAATTTTTGTAGATTTGTGGACTCTTAAAAATTCGTAATCCGTAGTGATTCTAAAATCTAAGCTCTAACATCTATAATCTATTTTTCTTTCGGTTCAAAAATATTCAACACCCCACTAATAACCGAAAGAATTACACTGAAAAGTAGTGCCGTCAAAAATCCACTCACATGGAAACCTGGAACTACATTGCTAGCAAGCAAAACCAAGACCGCATTGATGACAAAGGTAAAGAGCCCCAAAGTCAAAATATTAATTGGCAACGTCAGCACAACCAAAATCGGTCTCAGGATTGTGTTAAAAAATCCTAAAACCACTGCTACGACAAGGGCTACAAAAAAACTTTCCAAGATAACCCCTGGCAATAAATACGCCGTAATCAAAACCGCCACCGCCCGCAAAAACCAATGCAAAATAATTTTCATAAGTTTTAAAGTTAATAATTACCTTTTTATTATATCACATTATTTTTAAATAAAAATTTTGCCCAATAAAAAAAGAGCTGGTCAGGCTCTTTGGGGGTTTTATTTAACGACCGTTTACTTTTCTCTCAAGATAATCTTTCTTCTTTCAAAGACATCCAGATTGTCGAATTCTGCAAGAGAATGACCGCCAAGACATTCAGCCGGAAGATTTTCTATCTCTAGCTGAGCTATCAGTTTTCTTAACAGTTCATAGCTCCCTTGAATTTCCGATTTGAATTCATCGCTCACCTCATTAGAGTCGCGATAAAATTCAATGAGTCCTTCAAAGAATAACTCTCGGTATTTTAGATACGCCATGCGCCCGTCTCCCTTAGGCGCGAAATCCAACTCACGCTTCAAGGCTTTCACGCATCTACCTTTTTGACCGGCAAACTGAGTGAATTCCAGCCACTCATGAATCAGCATGGATTTCCAGTAATCTTTAGGCACCTCTTCTGAAATGAAGAGGTGCCCTTCTGGAAAGCCAACGAAACCAGGAAGCCTCGGTTCAAAATCTTTGCTGATGATTGAATAGGAAATTCTCTCTCCATTGTAAAAGAAACTTCCACTCCCAACCTCATATTTATTCAGCCAGGCTGGAACCGGTCTAGTATCAACTTGGCTCCAGTAATTAAGCCGGGCATACTTTGTCAGGATAGAATTACTGTTTCCATTTTCTTTGCATTTTTTACTCATAGTATCTCCTTTTTGTTTTATAGAACTAGCTAAACTTTACAGCTTTTTTATTTAACAACATGTTTACTAAATTAAAAAAGAAGGCGAGACATATCCAATGTCTCGCCTTTAACCGTTTTGATTGCTTAAACTTTACGACAATTCCAGCAACCAATTGTTTCAACTTCTCCACTGGCGAGAATTTTTTCCGTCGTCAGATTTTTCGTCCGCCTGCCCAAGCAACTATTGCATTTGTGCTCTTTAAAATTCAGGCACTGTGCGCAAGATCCTCCATAATTGCGCGAACGAATGATTTGCATTACTGGACTTTCCCAGGCCTGCTCAAGCGTCATGGTTTTGATGTTACCAAGAATAACTTTCTCAGCTCCAATACATGGATGGATATCACCATGTTGGTCAACAAAAAGATGATAAGCATACCTGCCGCAAACCATGCCGGCGATATAGCCAGAAGAAACTTCCCAGTCGCGACCAAATTCTTCGTGGTCAATTTCGCAAAGCTCAGTCACTTTGTCGCGAAACTTTTCCTCCGCGATGCAAAGTTCGCACCCAGCCCCACGCCCAACGGTCAAGATGTCATCGCAATCAAGATGGATATTGTTTTTTCTGCAAAAGCGTAGAAGCTCAACCATATCATCAAGATTACTCAAATCACTCTCGTTGGTCATGATTGAAGTCACAAGCGAAAGTCTGGTAATTGTTTTTTCGCCAAACTTTTCCTGGCAAAGCTTGCTATCATTAAAGCCTGCGTCCATAAGAAACCCAAGAGCACGGTTGCGCTTCTCGCCATAACCATGGATGATTTTTCCACGTTTTGGATCGGAAACAAATTGATCCTGTTTTTTCGCATTAAGCGTGTTGCACTTGAGCATAATCTCAAGCGGAAAATTAGAAAGCTCAACTGCCATTTGCTCATCAATGAATTCCCCTGTTGTAAAAAGGGTCACATACAATCCCAGCTCTTTACACTTCGTGAGGATTTTCATTGTTAGCTCGCGATTACGTGGAAGCAGTGGCTCGCCAGCTCCAGGAATTCCAACCGACTTAACTCCCATTAAGGCAGCTTGCTCCAAAAGTTTTTCAAATTCAGTCCATACTAAAATATTATCAACCTTAACTGCTTCACCACCACAAGCGTAGCAATACGAACATGCCAGGTTGCAATAGGCTGGAACGGCAATCCAGATGTCTATTAGTTTACCAGGGACAATATTCATTTCCCTGCCATAATGCTTAGTAGTTTCGTTTTTCATTGTTTTCTCCTTTTATTGATTGATTATGCTTCCGGCCGGAGAGCACAAAAATCAAAAGGAAAAAATAGTATATTCAATTTTCAATGAGCTTGTCACAATGAACCATTCATCGTAACTGGTTATTATAGGCTAAAGAAAAATAATATCAAGAATATTTGCAATATTGACTATATTACTTTAAAAATAGACCAATTTAGTTGACTTTTAAGCCAAATAAGCGTATAATGAAATAGTAACAGCTTTTATATCATTTTAAGAAAAAAGGGTCACAATCAAGTCATGTCTCTAGTTAAATAATACCTTTGAATTTTTACGAGCTTGTTTACTTTTTAGACCATTATGAACGACAGTGAATTCTGAGCGATTGGCTATAGTTCCTAGCCAAGAGCGTGTCCTAAAAAGTAAACAAGGGAAGTAAAAATTTCTAACTTAGTTTCCTAAAAATATAAAAATATGTTATACCAAAATTTAATCGAGGCGGGCTTCAGCGAAAAAGAAGCCAAAGTCTATCTGGCTCTTTTGGAATTGGGTGAAGGCAATATTGCTAAAATCACCCAAAAATCGGGCATCAAGCGTGCGACGGTCTATCTTGAAATCGAAGCCCTGAAAAATAAAGGCTATGTTAGCCTTGTGAAGAGAAAAGGCCATAACATCTATCTGGCCGAAAACCCATTGCGAATTGAAGAACACCTGCGCGAAAAAACTGAAACCATCAGCAAACTAATGCCGGAATTGCTTTCAATTGCCAATGCCATGGAACGCAAACCCAAAGTTCGCTATTTTGAAGGCGTCGAAGGCATCAAAGATGTTTATAAAGACACCCTGCAATACAAAGACACCGAAATCTTGGGGTGGTATTCCGATGACCGGATCGACTTCTTCGACAAGTCCTTTATCCTCGACTATTATATGCAAAAAAGAATTGCCCAGAAAATTCCCCTGCGGATGTTTGCCGTCCAATCAGCTTTTATGAACGGCATGAATGAAAAAGACCCCAAGCACCTACGCCAAATGAAAATTATCAAATCAAATCAATTCACTTTCTCAGCTGAAATCAATCTCTATTCTAAAGATAAAATTGCCATCATCGCGCACCGCGAAAATATCGCCTTGATTATCGAAAGCAAAAAAATTTACGATACCTTGAAAAGCATTTTTGAAATTATGTGGCTAAGTCAATAATTAAAAAGAAAAAACGGTTCAAGTCAGAGACATTGAACCGACAAAAAGATACCTCCAATAAGAAAACATCTTTATTCCTGCGTTATATTTCCCATAGCGTGTCAAATAAATGCATATGCATTTATTTGACACGCTATGTACAATACCGATACTATGTGCACATTTTTTTATTTTGTTTTGATTTTAAATTTTAAATTACAAATTTTTAAGATATTCTTTCAATATTATCTCCGCCTCACTGACCTTCTCGGTTTCCATCAGTTTGGCGCGAAGCTCTTTAGCGCCTTCAAACTCAGACACGTAGGCTTTAAAATGCTTTTTCATGACGTGATAGCCTTTAATATGCTGAGAGCTTAATTCTTTTTCAAAAAATTTCGCGTGCTCAATCGCTACGCGAAACTTTTCGGCTAGCGAAATATTTTTGATATCAATTTCTTCATTGAAAAACCAAGGGTTGCCAAAAATTCCGCGTCCAACCATAATCCCATCCATGCCAGATTTTCTGGCTTTTTCCTTTCCATCTGCCAAACTCACCACGTCGCCATTGCCAATAATTACCACGCTAGCTTCTTTTGCCATTTCAACTATCTTTGGTGCCAATTCCCAATGCGCGGGAACTTCGGACATTTCCTTTTTCGTCCGTAAATGTACTGTCAGGGCAGCTGGCTTTTCCGCTAAAATTTCCGGCAGCCATGTTTCAATTTCATTTTTAGAAAAACCAATCCGAGTCTTGACTGAAACGGGCATTTTGCCCGCCCCTTCCTTGGCAGCGCGAATTAGCTCTCTGGCTAACCCTGGCGTTCTAATCAGGGCGCTACCGGCTCCCTGTTTGATTACAGCCTTATCTGGACAGCCCATATTAAGATCGACGCCGTCAAAACCCAGCTCCGCTATGATAGCCACGGCTTTTTTAATATTTTCTGGCTTAGCGCCAAAAAGCTGCGCCACAATTGGACGTTCATTTTCTCCGAAGCGTAATTCTTTCAGAAAAACCGCTCGACCCTTTTCGCTAACCAAACCATCGGCGCTCACAAACTCCGTGAAAGTCACATCCGGTTTCCCATATTTTGCCAGCATTTGTCGCTGAGCATAGTCTGTTACATCCGCCATCGGCGCCAACACAAAAAACGGCTTGTTTCCTGCCGCCAACTTTTGCCAAAAATTATTTTCTTTTTCAAGCATAATAATCTAGAGGTATAAATTTATTAATTTAAAATGATTTCTCTTACAAATTAAAAGTCATCAGTCATTAGCAACTAGTCATCAGGTTAAGATGACGGCTTACTGATGACTGATGACTAAGTATAAAGACTCTTAATAGGAAGCGCAAATGTTTTTCATCGCCTATAACTTACCTTTTGCTTCTTATTTCCCCGTCGTTGTCCCCCCGTTGGCCTTTTTAAAATTCACTTTCCAAGTTGGTTCGTATGGATTATCAAATTCATCTTTGACCTCCACGGTTTCACCCTTCATTAAGGTTGTCAGGGCAATATCATTAAGCATTTCTTTCTCAGTTTCGACTTCTCGCTTTAAATCATCGAACTTCTCCCAAGCCCTTCCGAGTTCAGCTTGAATCCTAGCTTCAATTTGTTGTTTCTTTTCTCGTAACTTAGTAATCTCTTCTACTACTTCCTCATACTCATCAGCCTGCACCAAGGCATCTTTATACATATCCCTCAAATCCTTCTGCTCCTTCTTCATCTCCCTAATATGGTTAAAAACTTCTTGAACGTTTTGCATTTACCCTGTTAAATAAAATTTGAACCCCCATAAGCGGTTCAGTTTATTTATAAATTAATTTTTATATTCTTCCTCACCTGTTTTATTTGTTTCGATTCAAATTTTAATTTTAAAAAAATAGCAATTTTTTAAAATTATTTAACAGGGTGAACTTCCTCTTTAATGATTAACATTTTCCAAGTATAGCACATTTTTCTTTTCCAAGAAAGCCGAGGTTCATAAACAAAAAAAGGCGGGGTAAAATATTTACACGCACCATACTAATAAAAATAAAATTATTTTAGGACTTATGTGTTTGAACAAAAGGCTACCTTTATAAGTAGCCTTTAAGTTTACTATAATAAATATCCACATCGCTAATCCATTTTTTTTCAGAAGCCGTCTTATCCAGATCCTGACAACCATAACCACATTTCCAGACAATCATTTCCTTCGGTGAATCAAGCTTTTCTTGATTAACTAATTCGTCAATGCGACTAGCCACGACGTCCACTGCTTCCTGCGGAGTATCAAAACAAGTATGCCCACCACTACCCATAGAATCAGTTTTGAGTCTAAAGCCCCAATAATTATAACAATCTCTACCCGCCAAAACCGGGCTTCGTCTACCCCAAGCACTTTCCTTCTTAGCAATCGCGATCATAAAAGCGGCTACCTTGGGATCCTTGGAAAAAATATATGGGGTCATTTCCGCAATCGGGTAACCTGCTACAAGAGCATTGACTCTTATTTCCATTGGCGTTTGCGGTCGAATAAAAGGCGCTGCAATTTGGGTAACCTCTTTATCCTTTAACAGGGCGATGCTTGAAACAACAGCTAGCGTTCCCGTAAAGATAATCGCCAACACAAGTAAAAGCAATTTACCCTTAGCTGGGTCAATTTCGCCGTAAGTAAAAACGCCAAAGTGAGGAGTTTTCTTTGCTTTAGGGGTTTTTTTAAGATTTTTCTTCACTGGCTTTTTCATGTTTGTTTTAAAAAAGAGCAAAAACGGGCTTTCACCCGTTTTTGCTCTATCTATTTAGCTATAAACCAAGTATACACCTAAATGATGGAAAAGTCAATGAAAATAAGCCTCGCTAACTTTTACAATTATGTTTTCTATCGCTCCAAATCCAAAGTTTCATCAATCCTAACTTGCTCGACAAAATCCGCGACGTGACTAACTAAAACCATCGCGCCTTGATATTTACTCAGGGCTTGGGCAATAATTGGCAAGTGACGAAAATTAATGTGGTTAGTTGGTTCATCTAAGACTAACAGGCCTGGTTCCTCCAATACTAAACGCGCAAAAGCTACTAGCCCCTTTTGTCCTTCTGAAAGGGTACCAATCTTTGAATTAATAAGCTTACCGTCAATTAAAAAACCTGAGGCTACGCTCCGCAGCTTTTCTTCGTCAGTAGTTTGCATCGCGCCAGCTAAAGATTCATACACGGTATCCTCAAAATTAAGCGTCGAAAAATCTTGGCGATAATAACCAATTCGCACGCCTTCGGCGTATTTTGCGCCCTTGGCCCGGCCATCCGCCAAAGACTCAAGCAGCGTACTTTTTCCAATCCCATTTGGTCCCGCCAAGAGAAGATGCGTATCTTTTTTGAGTGAAACGCTAACTTGCTTTTCCTCGGGCTCATGATTTTTAATAACCGTCAGTGAAGAAATTTGTAAAATCTCGCCACCGAGATTTTCCTGGACTGGAATCGTAAACGCTCTAATCGCTTTATCTTCTTTCCGCACATCCACTTTCGCTTCTTCCATTTCAGCTGCTTTATCGCGCATCCGACGAGCTACTAACCTCATCTTCCCTCCTTTATTCGCAAAGAAGTTAGCTTTTTCTTTATTGGCAATAATTTCTTTTTCATACTGAGCATTTTTCATTTTTTCTTTTTCAATCCGGGCTGCAATTTCAGCTACTACCACATAGTAATCCCCTAAGTATTGATCAACCTTATGGGTAAAGACATCTAAATAAAGCACGCCGTCTGTAAAAGAATTTAGAAAGTCGGCATCATGCGAAATTACAATACAAGTTTTGTTGTAGTTCATTAAGAAAGCTGTCAAATGAGCAATCCCAGCTTTATCCAAATTATTAGTTGGCTCATCTAAAATCAAAAGCTCGGCATTTTGAATCAGGGCGGAAGCCATCAGAAGTCGCGCTTGCTGACCGCCGGAAAAAGCTTTGATAATTTTATCCTTCGGGGCATGTAAATTCACGGCGTCTAGGACAGCGTCGATTTTCGGATCAAGATTATAGATTTTTTCGTCAAAACATTTTTCAAAAAATTCTTTCACAGTTAGCTCCAATTGCTCCCGTGGGATTACCTGCTTAGCATAGGCGATAGTCAGACCGCTATCAACGTAGATAGAGCCATCTTCTGGTTTTAGTTCGCCCGTAATTAAATTTAAAATCGTACTCTTGCCAGCTCCGTTTTGACCCATCAGGGTCATCTTTGTCCCTCGACGGAGTGCAAAAGAGGCCTCATCCAAAATCGGCTTTTCGTGAGAATATTCAAAGGTTACTTTATTAAATCTGATAGCGACGTCATCTTTGGCCATATTTTCTTAAAAACTAAAAATTATATGCTACTAAACTGGGAGACTTTTTTAACTCGCAGTTTTTATCCTAACTTAAAAATGGCTATTTGTAAAGGCTACCCACCCTAAAAATCTTAACTTTACCCTTTGACAATTAACTACTTTGAGGCTGCACTATTTTTAACTTATTGGCTCAACTAAAGCAAGATAAACTAATTAACCCGACTTTAGAGCTTGCTTGGTTGACTTTTTCTGATTTACGTGCTAAACTTGCAATGTGAAAATATTGTTGGAAAAATCGTCGAGCCCCGCATAATTTCAAATTTTACAAACCTAAATATCACTTCAAAACTATGAATGGTGTAATCAAAAAGAAAACTGACAAAGGCTTCGGCTTTATCACCTCTCCAGAATTGGGAAAAGACTTATTTTTCCACAGCAATTCTTTAGTTGGTGTTTCATTTGATCAACTGCAAGAAGGAGACAATGTTTCTTTCGAATCAGAAGAATCTCCAAAAGGCTTGAACGCTGTTAATGTTACCCTAGCGTAATCTTAGCACCTGCTTTTCAAAAAACTCTCTAGCTTTACGCTTGAGAGTTTTTTGTTTGGCGAAAAAATATTAAATTTTTAAAAGCCAACTAAGTTTGAACTATAATTCTAGACCGCTAAGTTTTAAGCTGCTGGAAATACATATCCACGTCGCTAATCCATTTATTTGCAGCCTCTTGTCCGCCGGTAGCGGCGCAACTACTCCCGCATTTCCAAACGACCATTTTAGCTGCTGTATCTCTATCATTTTCCTCAACCAGGGTCGCAATTCTTTTGGCAATAGTATTGACGGCATCTTCAGGGCTATTAAAGCAAGTGTGCCCGCCTGTCCCCATCCGCTCTCGCTGGCCTCGATATCCAACATAATTATAACAATCTTCGCCATCCCGTAGTGGCACCCGCCTACCCCAATTACTTTCTTTCTTAGCAATCGCAACCATAAAAGCCGCGACCGTTCTATCTTGCTTAGCAATATAAGGCACCATTTTTTCAATTGGATATCCCTTTACCATTGTATAGATTTCTTTTTCCAACGTAGCGCTATCGCTAGTTTTTTTTATTTCCGCTAATTGATTTAAAAATAACGGATCTTTTAAATCAATGTTCTCTAGGCCATCATCGTCAGCGCTGGCTCCTGAGCTTGCCACCTTCGACGGTAAATCAAGCGCTTGTACTTGCGCCACTGCTTGCTGAAATTGGTCAGAAGCTGCTACCCCTTGTCCAAGATATTTATACACAAAAGTCATTGTGACTATTCCAAATAAAATTGAACCCACAATAGAAAGGTTCCAGAGTCGTACCAGTGAAAATTGTCCCCACAAATTTTCCGAGGCTTCTTTGGCTTGCTCCTGAATCAAGACCAGCTTTTTATCTAAAAGTTCCAGCAAGTAGCTTGTTGGGCTTGGTCGATATTTAATAAAGTTTCGTACAATTCGCGACTGCAGATTATCCCATTGACCAATTCGTCGCTCTAATTTAACTCCACACCTAATTAACTTGGCTTCTTTAGGCGTAATGTAAAGTTTTGAATCTTCCGTAAAAAAAGTCCGAATTTTTTTCCCACGCGAATAAAGAATAGTCTCGCTTTCTTTCAAGCTTGGACTACCTTCTGAAATATGCGCGCTATAGATGTTGGTTCTGGATTTTATATCCAAACAACGCAGTGTTTTTATTTTTGTATTCATTGGCAGAGCTTAGCGATTAAAAGGCTAGGATTTTTACGGGTCTGTCGACTAAGTTGCAAAGCACTTAATTTAACTTTTAGTAACTTAACAATCCTACTAGTTAATTGCACTTTTTATTATAGCACTTCTTTGATTTTTAAAAAAGAGCAAACCGCAACCTATGGAAATTAAGGCAACCGAAAGCAGTTGTCCCAGCGTAAAATTTAAAAAGACAAATCCTAACTGGGGATCTGGCTGCCGAAGAAACTCGCCGATAAAACGAACGGCGCCATAGCCGAGTAAATAAAGAGCTAGCAAGGAACCAGCTTTAAGCTTTTCTTGGTTTCTTAATTGCCAAAGAATCCCAAACAATAAAAGTCCTTCTAGACAAGCCTCTAAGATTTGGGAAGGGTAACGCAGGACACCTGGACTAGCTGGAAAATACATTCCGATTTTTGAAGTTGTCACCCGGCCGAATAATTCGCCATTAAGAAAATTTCCAATTCTACCAAAAAAGTATCCCGCTGGCAGGGCCGGTACAATAAAATCAGCCCATTTTAAGAAATCAATTTTTCGTGCCCTTGCTAGCAAAAACATCCCCATAATGCCACCAAACAAAGCCCCGTGATAACTCATTCCATATAAGCCAACAAAACTACCCCCAGCAAAATCAAAAGGCGAAATAATTTGCCAAGGATGCAGCGAAAAATAAGCCCAGTTATAAAAAATAACGTAGCCAAGCCGTCCGCCCACCAGCCCAGCAAAAAAGGCCACCAAAAGAAAATCCAGAATTATATTCTGCAGTTGTAGTTTACGACTATTTTGACAACTTTTGTTTTCCAGCTTTCCCTTTTTTTCTGAAATTTGAAATTTGAAACCTTGCCTACCGGCAGGCAGGTTTGAAATTTGAAATTTTTCAGCTACTTCCCCTTTTTCTATTCGCCACTTCAGCAAAAACCAAACTGTTGCAAGACCCACCAAATACATCAGGGAGTACCACCGCACAGCCAAAAATCCTATCGTAAAAGCGACGGGATTAATTACTTGAGGAAGCTGTTGATAAAAATCGAGGGTCATTATGTATTATGCATTATGGGGTCAAGCGCAATTTATGGTTCTAATTTTTACGAGCTTGTTTGCTTTTGGGAGGCTTATGAGCGACAGCGAGTACTGAGCGATTGGTCATAACTCCTGACCAAGAAGCGTGCTCCCAAAAGCAAACAAGGGAAGTAAAAATTGCTAACTTAATTTCCGCAAGCTCTATATTGCGTATGACCCGTATCATGTGTTCTATCTTCTATGCTCCATGCTTTATGTTTTGTGCTATGTGCTATGTGTTATGTGTTATGTGTTGTATTTCTCGAGTTGTCCTTTAAACTCTTCGGCGTAAATATCCCAAAGTGAAAGAAACAGCGCGACAATTATCGGCCCGATCAGTAGCCCCAGAAAACCAAAAATCCCAATCCCGCCCAAAGTAGCGAAGAAAACAATCAGAGGATGCATCTGCGTCTCTTTACCAACCAATTTGGGTCGCAAGAAATTATCAATCGTTGAAATTAACCCACCGCCAACGCCCAATACAACCCAACCCTGCCAGACATTACCAGTTAAAAACATTACTACTGCAACTGGAAACCAAATCAATCCAGAACCAAACATTGGGATTAGGGCGCAAAACATCATAAAGACTCCTAAAATAAAAGCAGATGGAATACCTAAAGCTAAAAACAGTAGCATTCCAATTGAGCCCTGGATAAACGCAATTATCAATGCCCCCCTGGCTGTTGCCCTAGTAATTGAGGTAAATTTTTTAATTAAGATTTTTTTATGCGAATTTTTAAGCGGGATAAGATAAATAATCTTTGAAACTAAACTCTTTCCCTCGATTAAGAAATAGTACAACGTAAAGAAAATTACAATTGAAAGAAAGGTTGTATCGGCGATACCTTGGTAAGTTCTTTGAACTAGCACTAGCACGGCCTGCCCAGCTTGCGAACTAATGTTACCGATGGTGTTTTTATTGATAACATTTTCCAAGCCTAACGACAGGAGGAATTGATTTTGATTTATATAGTTAATTGTTGGCTCAGCGTATTTCTGATAAATACTACCACCCGAAATAACACTTTGATACAAATAAGTTGTCTCTTTAGCTACCACTCCAATAACCCCACCCGCAATTGCAAAAAAAATAATTATGCCGAGTGAAGAAATCAGCAACGAACTTAAATGCTTACGTCCTCCAGTTTTTTCCACCAGAAAATTATACGGTCGCTGCAAAGCTCCAGCTAGCACACCAGCCAAAATAATTGCAAAGAAAAAAGGTTGAAAAATAAAGTAAGCGACGATACTTACCCCAAATAAAACGACAAAGAAAAAATACACGTTATAGTTATAATCTCTTGATTGCATAGGTTTCTTATTCTCCTAATAATTAGCTATTTTGAAACGAAAATTAGTCCAGCTTATTGCTTTAATACAACCAGCTTGCTAAAATTATAGCATGTGAAGAATTTAATTCAAACTCATTTTAAACAACCCTTATGGATTCATTTGAAATAAATCGAGACAAGTTTATCATTACGGCTGATGATTTTGGCCTCAACTCTGGGGCAAACCGTAATATTTTATATCTAGTTGAACTTGGAAAAATAGACCGCGTTGCAGTTATGCCGTTGGGGCAAATTTCCGCAACGGATCTTCAGCAACTAGCCAAAAGTCGGGTTAAACTAGATATTCACCTTGACATCTTACATAAATTTGAAGAGAGCCAAAATAGAAATTCCGGTTCCATTAAAAGAGGCTTGGAATTTCTTTTAAAACTTCTTACGGGGAAATTAACTACTAAGAAAGTTACGCTTGATTGGGAAAATCAAATTGAAGCCTTTCGCAAACTTTTCGAAAGAAATCCAGATGGACTAAACTCTCACGAACATGTTCATCTCTTTCCGCCCTTTTTTAAAGTTGCGCTAAAGATGCAAGCCAAGTACCAAATCCCTTACATTCGTTTTGGCGATAGTGTTTTCACGCTCCACCATAAACTTGTCGCCTATATTCTTCATTTTTTAAGAAAAGTCAATCTAAAAGCCTGCCTCAAACATGGCTGTATTTCTTCTGGATCACTTATTAGCCTAGATTGGATTACTGATTTTAAGACTTTTTTTAAGAACCTCCCAGAGGGAACTATCGAGATAGTTTGCCATCCAGAACTTACGGAAGACTTTGAAAAAATAAAGAAATATTTTTAAAACTGGTTTTTTACCTTCTTTCTAAAAGCAGCAACCAACAAACCGGCAATCACAGCCGAAAAGAAAAGCATTATATTTTTTAAAATCTCAATCCCAGTGACAACTGGGATTATTTTTTTATGCAAATAATAGCCCAAAAGAACTAGGCCAGCTGTATGCAAAATTGAGGCAATCGCGTTATGAAGAAAAAATTTTTTCCAGGATGCGCGTAGCGACCCAAGCAAAACGGGATTTAAAAAACGTACTCCCGCTATAAATTTTAAGAAATAAATTGACCAAGCCACATTGTCTGTAACTAGATGCTCATATTTAATCAGCTCATATTTACGCATTTTATGATTAAATTTCTCTACATATTTATTCCCAAAGTAGCTAAGCCAATACAGCAAATTATCTCCAATGATTATCCCGCCCGTAGCCAATATGACCACGGTTAAAATATTCATTCTCGTTACCTTCGCGACGTAACCAACCAATAGTAAAAAAACTGCTTCTGGAATCGGAAAAACATAACTGGCAATAATCGCTAAGAAAAAAATTCCAAAATAAGAGCCACTTCTAATAAAGTGTACCACGGGGCCAAAATCTTGTAGATGATGTTGAAAATTAAACATAAGCGTAATCAAATTCTACTACAACCAGCAAGCTACGGCAACCAAAAAGAAATCTTTTTTACCTGCGTATAAGAAAATATGAATCATCGCCTGATTCAGTTAATTTTTAAATAAGGAAAATATGAAAAATAAAATGCGCAATGCCATTGCAATCAGTGGGATGGCTCTTATGTTGGGAACCTCCGGCATGGCCCTAGACGCCAGTGCCAACACGCTCGAAAGACAAAATTTTCGCCATGAGCGTAATTTAAAAGGGAAAACGCTCCCTAAAAATAATGGGGTTCAGCGTCACCGCAAAGGCCTAACGGGCATTATTAGCTCTGTTTCAACTGACTCCTTAACTATCTCTTATAGCAGTAAAGACTTCACTGTAACCACGACCAAAGCAACTCGCCTCTTTAATAAGACTTGGCAGAATATTGAGTTCTCTGCTCTCCAGCCTGGTGATAAAATCGTTATTCACGGCATTCTAACTGACAACACCCTTGCCGCCAGAACTATCCGCGACCTTTCGAATTAATTTTATTGCGTAGCTCATTACGTAACCCTTAAATTCAAAACCTCCCAATAAAAAAATTCAAAAGAGATTATGCCAAAACTCGACGATCGCATAGTTTCGGCATAATTAGAAAAAACCAAAAAATTTCAATTCTTGGTAAAGTGCTTTAGCTTATTTTTAATCAACAAAAAAAATCCCGACTTTCATCGGGATTTTTTTGTTATAGTGAGCTTTTAAATTTTAGATTTTATTAGACACCCGCTTCGAATTGGTGAGAAAAACATTTCGAATCGAGGCGAGTTGGAAATTTGGCATTAGGCATTAGGCATTAGGCATTAGGCATTTATGCTCCATGTTCCATGCTCCATGCTCCATGTTCTATGTTCAATGTTTATTATTTCCCCTTCCTTCCAGCTTTCGTGCGATCACCTTCTTTTAAGAATTGTTTGCGCAGACGCACAGAATGCGGAGTAACTTCCAGATATTCGTCATCATTGATAATTTCCAGCCCGCGTTCAATTGAGAGCACAAACGGTGGGACTAAATGAATTGCATCATCTGTTCCCGAAGAACGCATGTTCGTCAGTTGTTTTCCCTTGAGGGGGTTGACGGTCATTTCCTCGCCCTTAGAGACGTTTCCAATGACTTGACCTTCATACACCTCAGTTGCTGCTGGAATATACAGCACGCCTCGATCCTGCAGGTTTGCCAGCGAAAAGCCGAGCGCTTTACCAGTTCCATTTGAAATCATGGAGCCAACTTCGCGTTTTTTAATATCCCCTACGTAAGGCCGGAAACCTACCACCCGAGAAGACATAATGCCTTCACCTTTCGTATCGACGACAAACTGTCCGCGATAACCAAGCATTCCGCGGGTTGGTGCTTCAAACAAAAGGCGAGTTTGACTACCGTGCACATGCATATCTGACATAATGCCTTTTCGTTTTCCCAGCGTTTCAATAATTGTCCCAGCCAGCTCGCTTGGCACATCCACCGTTACTTCTTCAAAAGGTTCACTTTTAACGCCATCCACGTCTTTAATAATCACGTGCGGTTGCGAAACTTGCATTTCATATCCCTCGCGACGCATATTTTCCAAAAGTACCGCAATGTGCAGTTCTCCGCGACCAAAGACGGTATAATATTCTGAAGTTGAAAAATCAATTTTAAGGCCCACGTTCACTTCCAATTCCTTCTCTAAGCGCTCGCGGATTTGTTTACTAGTTACAAACTTTCCTTCGCGTCCCGCAAACGGCGAATCATTAACTAAAAAGCGCAGCGAAATGGTTGGCTCATCAATCGTAATAGCTGGCAAAGACTCCTGCTCTTCGCTTTCGCAAATCGTTTCTCCAATATCAATTTTTGGAAAACCAGCCACCATCACAATATCTCCAGCGTAAGCTTCCGCGACTTCTTCACGAACTGTGCCTTTGAAATTATAGAGTTTGGTGACGCGTGATTTCTCCAGCGTGCCATCAGTTTTCTTCAGCACATAAGTTGCCCCAGCTTTAATCGTCCCTTCATGAATGCGTCCCACCGCTAAGCGCCCTAGGAAGTTATCATAACCTAGGTTAAATGGCTGCATGCGAAGTTGGGCATCCTTGTCAGCTTTAGCGGCATGAACTTTCAGTAAAATCATATCCAACAAAGGTTCCAAATTATCAGATTCATCCTTTAGATGTTCTTTGGCAATTCCTTGACGACCAATGGCGTACACGGTCGTAAAATCAAGTTGCTCGTCAGAAGCGCCCAAATCCATAAAAAGCTCATACACTTGTTCTTGCACCAAGTCAGGATCAGCCGCTGGCTTATCTATTTTATTAATCACCACAATCGGTTTAAGCCCTAACTCCAAAGATTTTTTCAATACAAAGCGCGTTTGGGGCATTGGTCCTTCTTGCGCGTCCACCACTAACAGCACGCTATCAATACTTCGAAGCACGCGTTCCACTTCACTGCCGAAATCAGCATGACCTGGGGTGTCCACGATATTAATTTTTGTTCCGCGATAATCAATCGAAGTATTTTTAGCATAAATCGTAATTCCACGCTCTTGTTCTAGAGCGTTATTATCCATACTAACTCCTTCTTCCACCATGCCAGTTTGACGCATAATCGCATCAGTCAAAGTTGTTTTGCCATGATCCACATGAGCGATGATTGCAATGTTTCGAATTTCCATAGTGTTAGTTCGTAAAGTTTATAAAGTTCTTAAAGTTTATAAAGTAATTTCTTATAAACCAACAAACCTTATAAAAATTCATAATATAAATAAAAAACTGCCACCGGGCAGCAAAACCATCTAAAGCCTTTGAAATATAGCAAGAAAGCCTCAAAATGTCAACCTTCGCCACTTACTATTGACTTTTTAAGCCTATATGTAATAAATACAGTAGTTTTATTAACAAAAATGGAGATACTACCATGTTTAAAAATTTTTGGCTACTTCATAATTTGAAATCTGAAAAGTGGAATAACAAAAGAAAGCTTCAAGTAGATTTATCAAAAACAAATCTTCGTGGATTTGATCTGTCAAGCAAGGATTTAACAGGAATAAATTTCTGCGAGTCAAATTTCACTGGGGTTAATGGCAATTTTGCCAGATTCGATAAGGCAATCCTTGCGAAAATAACCGCCACCGACGCCTCTTTCGAATGTGCCCAGTTCGGGAGTGCGGTTCTGTTCAAGGCGACTATTTTGGCCAATTTTAATGGCGCCAATTTAGCAGGTGCGGACTTAAGCAACGCAATCTTTACTGGTAGCTCCTTTTCAAACGCAAACCTTCAAGGAACAAATCTTAATGAAGCTCTACTCTTTGGGGTGACGGGCAATGAAGCACAGATCCAGGATATAGCCCTTGGTAATATGCATGTCACGTGGACTACAAAAAAAGTTTTTTTATTAGAGCGAGGTGGAGAAAAAGGTATTTCAATGAACTGTACCCCAAAAAGTAGACACGAAAGTGTCTACTTTTTGTTATCTGCTAGAATGTAATTAATTAACAAACAACTACATGGAGAAAAAAATGTTCACAAAAGAGGAAATCAAGGAGTTATTAAGTAATGAGAATGT
>CAILTR010000100.1 GCA_903837175.1 uncultured bacterium | reverse complement strand
TGAGCGATTTAATGTATTTGTCCCCCTGATATCTCATGACAATACGCTGAAATGCTTTCTGTGGAAGAAACTCGATCAATTGTGCAAAAACATATTTCCCGTTGCTCAAAACTCATTTTTACCTTTGAAGTCAAAAGTAAAAATTCAAGTCGTGGACATGGGTTTTTTATATTATTTTGCACAAAATCAATTTATTATAAGGTGTTTTTAATTTTTTAGTGGACACTACTGATGACCAATATAAAAGCTTACAAATTTATAAAGAAGATATAGATATGTATTTTACAATAGAAAAATGAAACCGTTAGCTTTATTACACAATCGGGCTTTGGATTGTTAAAATAAATATCATTAACGCCAACATAAGAACAAGAAGATATGAATACAAACGATCAAAAAAATCATCTTACCCCAAAAGTCGGCAGGATTTTCGAAGGGATGAGTATAGTATACAGCGGTGTATTCAGCCGGTTTACAAGGGAAGAACTCAAAATTACCATTGAAAACCTTGGCGGAGATTGCACAGGCTCAGTATCCGGGAAGACCAAATACCTGATTGCCGGGGAAAACATGGGGCCCGCAAAGCTTGAAAAAGCAAAAGCGTTAGGAGTACCGATCATCAGCGAGGAAGAGTTTCTTAAGATGATCGGCCTGACTGCAGAAGATGTAAAAGAAATTGACTCCGATCTTCTGACAAAAAAGGAAAGCCAGAAAGATTTGATTGGCGCTAAGACCCCAAAGAAACCTTCCAGGAAAAAATACATTTCATTTTGGTTCTTTACAAAAAAGCTGGATGACTTTAAAAAAATTGACTGGAAGTTCTATTTTCAGCGAAAAATTGCCAGACGTGAGCCGATCGAAGAATTGGAAGATTTCAAAGCTGAAGTATTAAAGGATGAAAAGAATGTCGGGAATGCCATAATGAAAATATTTGATGAAAATATGGGAGACCTCGATGTATGGGGTGTCGATCATATCGAATATAACTACAGCCAATTAAGTGACGGACGTTTCCAGCATACGTATAATGTTTATTTCTTTGGCAGTAAAGAATGTTGGGAGAATCCGTTTCATATTTTTGACATGTCAGTAGAAACCGATAGTGAATATTAACAGCATAGGTAATGATACTGATCAGGAATGTAAAAAATGATGACTGAATTTTAGTTAAACAAAATCAAAAAGCTGGGTCATGGGTGAAAAATGCTTTTTTTGTGGAGAACCTTTAGGAGAAGACCGGATTGAATTTCAGTGTCATTATTACTGCCCCGATTCTAAAGGATCATGTTATGATATTTGTGACGCTACATGTGATCAATGTAAAAAAGTATTTACACTTTACGAGGGGATTGTGCAGCCTTATCATGTTTTTTGTTCACAGGAATGTGCGGATTCATTTTCAAATTCATGATTCTGAAACAAATATAAATTAAATCTGCATAAATGAAAAAGGATCAATTATTGAAAATGGCGACCTTCAGGAAGCCGGCTTTCTTATTTCGGACCTTGACAAGGCAAATGACAGGGATGAAGTGAGAATCAAACTTGTAAGTGAACTCGAATATGCAGAGGTAGATCTTAGTGCCAAATACGAATTGCCAATTAAGACTTTTTAAGATGGGAAATTTCGATGGATTGGGAAAAGAAGACAAGCAAAAGTTGAACAACCCCATTCTGAAAAATCAAAATGAGCCTGAGTACGTAAAATTGCTCAAGGCTTCAAGCTATGCTTACAGCAAGGCAAAAAGAGGGGAGAATAACATCAAGTGGTTCCTTCTTATACTTGCAATAGCTTACCCAATTTGCTATCTTCTTATAAAAAATCACACCCTGGAGTTAATTTTATATGGTTGTTCATTTGTTTTGACAATCCTTATTGAAATATTTGCCGACAGCATAAAAGGCAACGTTGCACAAGGCGCACTTTTCAAGGAGCAGTTTGACACTAAAATTTTTAATATGCGTTGGAAAAGCACCCTTGAAGAACCTCTCCCAGGCGATATTGGACTCTTTTCTAATCAATATAGAGGGAAAGAAGAAATAAAAGACTGGTATTCGCAAAATCTTTCAGCGTCTATTGAACACAATATAGCGGTTGCTGTATTGCAATTCTCAAACACAAGCTGGGATATTAATCTGCGTAAAGTATATCGAAGGTTTCTGATATACATTTTAATGTTTTACTCAATTATTTTGTCAGTTTTCATTGTTGCGATGAAAATTGATGCATTGACAATTTTTCTATTGTTGTTTTCCCTTCTTCCTTTTTTCACATATTTTATATCTCTCATTCGTGAACAGTATGGAGCTATTGAAAAAAGAGTGTCTGTTTCCAAACACTTATACAAAATCATTAAAAACAAAATAAATATTGATTCTAATGAATTAAGAGACATTCAAGACGAAATATATTCCATACGTAAAGAAGGATCTAAAGTCCCTAATTTTTATTCTCGTTGGTTCAGGACAAAGGGGATCACAACGACCGGGGATTTAATAGAAGAAGTAAATAAAATATACTCTTCCTGAAAAAATTTCTAATCAGTTAGTAACACAACTTAATGGACAGGTGTGTTTGTTGAAAACATTTATTGGCAACAAGCTGGTAACCAGTTAGATCTTGTATATTCTGGTCGATACTGACCCCACCATTCCGGAGCAAGCTGACTCCACCATTCCGGTGATACTGACCCCCCCCTGGCCGATTTGACGAACTGATACTAGCCTTATTACTCTAAAAGGTTGGTTATTAGCTTTTTGTTATTGGATTTTCCTGATTTTCTCAGTGTTATTTTCAACGCTGACATTCCGGCATACTGACCCCCCTGAGGACTTGTTGTTTTTCTCGAATGGATTTGTACTTTGTGACAAATCTAAACGATACATTCAATGGCTGGAACAATGATACCTATGAGCTCACTGAAGCAAATTTTACTGTTACGAAGCCTGGGGACAGGTAAAAATAAGATCGCCTTGTCAACAGGGATATCCAAAACCACGATCAAC
>CAILTR010000099.1 GCA_903837175.1 uncultured bacterium | reverse complement strand
CGGGCGTTATTGCTCAAGTAACCTCATTATTGGCTATTGTTTTTCCTTCTGCTATTTTATTATTTGCTTTAATTTTTGGTTTGAAATTTATTAAATATATTTTTAAAACTTTTTCTTCTGATGATTTTCAACAAGAAGATGTAGAAGATGATTTTCAACAAAAGATGTTTAATCCTGACCATATAGCCGAGTTTAATGCTAGAGAGGATAAATTTGCTAATTGGGATAATATGTCAGATGATGAGAAAGGGGAGGCTTTGGCTTTTGCTACTGGTGATGAGTTGCGTGCTTGGCAAGATAAAAATATAGCTGACTATGAATCTGGTGCTCAAATTAAACCTCCATTTTAATTTCGCAAGGTCGGCAAGATTTCAATATTTAATTCACATTAACAATACAAAACTATGACTTGGACAGCTGACATGTTCTCTGGCGTTACAACTCAAGTAACTGCAATTTTGCCTGTCGTTTTGCCTGTTGCAATTGGACTGTTTTCAATTGGTTTGGCACTTCGTTACGGAAAAAGAGTTATTAAAATGTTTAGCTAATACTAAACTTTTGGTTTCTTATAGGAATTGTTGGTCCTTCATATTCCTGCAATTCCTATTAAGTAACTAAACTATTTTTTATGCTTTTTCGCCTTATAGGAAAATTTAAAAAAAGCAAAAGCGGAGCATTAAAAAGTGCTTTTTTCTCGTTGGTCTTGTTTTTTGGTTTTGTTCAATTTGCCAGTGCTGCGGATTGTTCTATTATTTCTGGTGTTCCTTGTGAATATAATGCTCATATTATGGATAGAGCGGTTTATGCTAAAGACGGTAGTGTCGCTGCTTTTTGGTCTTCTCTATATGGTATTTTTCATGCTCCTACTGATAGTGAACCTTCCGCAGTTATTTCTTGTACTGGCGAAGCTTTTGGGAGTGGTAATTGTGGTGTTGAATTTTTGCCCACTTTTCATATTTTTTTTTCGGGTACTTCTATCACTTTTGGTACACTAGGTTATAATTTAGTTGATAGTAATTCTGAGAATACAGTTATTTTTCAAAATGGCTCGTTTTCTCTTTCTGTTGTTTCTCCTCAATTGAACCAAAATTATCGGGCTGATGTTCAACCTAGTGCAACTTTTAAAGTTTTATTGCATTATAATATTCCTGTTGATAAATTTTCATCTACTCAATTTGCTTTGAAGCAATGTGATAGTTTTGATGAAAATAGTAATTGCGTAATCACACACACTGGCACCATTTCTGAAATTAGGGCTGGTTTGGTTGCTGATGATAATTCTAAAAATTCTATTTTTGTTGAAGTTCCTGTTGTTCTTGACCAGTATACTATTTTATTTGCAGAGCTTGGTGATATTAGTTCTCAAAAAATTATTTTAGCAACTCCTTTTGTTTTGCATGGTGTTGCAAATTCTTCGCTGCCATCTTCTAATTCTGCAACACTTTCAAATGGTCAAGTTCAAGACTTAGGATTTTGGGGTAATTTATTTAGAGATTTATTTGTTCCAACTCCTGAATTTATGACGATGCAAACAAATTTATTGTATTCTGAGTTTTCTAATAAGTTTCCTGCATTGGCTTCTTTACAGCTTGCCGTTAATTCGGGAGTAAATTCGCTTTTTGGTGCTCCAACAACTTTTATTTCACCCACCATTTCTATGTTTGGTGCTGAAAATATGCAAGTTATAAAAATTGCAACATTAGACCCTTACATGGGTCAGTTCAAAAGTTGGATTTCTATTTTTCTTTGGTTTTATTGTGCTGTATTTTGTATTAAATTTATAAGAAATTTATTGTCCCCTGGGCAAATACAAGTAGATTTATGATATCTCAGACACTTTTGTTGTTATTTTTTGGTTTAATTCATGCACTTATTTCGATTGTGCCGTCTTTTTCTATTCCTTCTGGTATGGTTTCTGCAATTTCTGACGTTTTTTCTTTGATTGCGACAGCTGGTTATTTTCTTCCACTTGGCACTTTTATTTCTGTTATGTCTATTATGCTTGCCGTTTATAATATTCAAATTATTTGGGGGCTTATTCATTGGGTATTGCGTAAAATTCCTGGCATTTCTTGATTTGCTTAAGTTTTTTTATTTAGTAAAAATGGAAAAAAATGTTTAAAAAAATCTTTCAATTCTTAAAACTAAAGTGGTGGGACTCTCGTAATCCACAACCGAAACGCCCTTTTGGAATAACTTGTTTTATTGGTCTTCCAGGTACTGGTAAAACTCTCTCGCTTTCAGAAAAACTTTTTAGATTAAAATCTGAATTTCCTCAGGCTATTATTGCTACCAACTTTGGCTGGAAATATCAAGATTATGCCTTGACAGAGTGGTATCAGCTTATTTCAATCAATAACTCCGAGGGCAAAGGGGTTATTTTTGGTATTGATGAAGTTCATACAATTTGGTCAAGATATTCATCAGCTAAAATGCCGATTGAAGTTCTTGAGTTATTTTCTCAAAATCGGAAATGGTCAAAAATGTTAGTTTGTACTGCTCAAAGTTATTCTGATGTTGTTATTGATATTCGGCGTCGTTGCCATTTTATCATTGAGTGTCGAAATATTGGGGCAAGGTGGGTTTTTCAACGTGCTTTCGCTCCTGATGACTACAAAGAGAAAGATGGCGAATATACAGCACGCAGGCGTGCTTGGCGATACTCATTTATTGCTACTAATTTTATTTATGACAGCTATGACACATATTCAATCATTAAGTCAATAGCAAAAATTGAAAGAAAAAAGGTTGAAACGCCCCCGCCCGCTTAAGGCTGGGGGGCGTTTCTTCTTAACTTGATTATAGCCACACTTAATCAGAAAAATATTTTAAAAATATGTCCATAAATTATCAAAACTTAAAGCCTTGGGAAAATGAAGAAGATAGATTTATTGCTATTCTTTTATCTTCGATTGGTGTTAATCATCTTGATTTGACCGCTCTCGAAATGCGAGATTTAGCGATTGACTTTTTTAATTATTTACATAATACACCAGAAATATGCAATATTGTCAAAAGCTAGTTTCATATGGCAAATTTATTGAAATCTATACTTATGAAAAACCACAAAAAAAAGATTATAAAAAAATTCTTACGATTGAGCAAATAAAAAATTTGTTAGGTATTGGAACCTCTGAACATTTACAGCTTGATTGTTTTAAGGAGATTGCCAAAACTAAAGAGAGAGCTAGATTTTCTTTACAGCGTACACGCACTAAAATTAGACGGGCTGTAAATGCGAATTCTGATTTAAATAAGTTTTTAACTTTGACTTTTGCTGATAATGTTCAAGATGTTAAATTTGCTAATCGTGAGTTTTCTCGATTTATTATGCGATTAAATTATCAATATCCTAATACAAAACATCTTGCTGTTATTGAATTCCAAAAACGGGGGGCTGTGCATTATCATATGCTTACAAATTTGGGCTATGTTAAAACTTCTGCGATTGCGAATATTTGGAAAAATGGGTTTGTTAAAATAAATAAAATAAAAAATGTTGATAATGTTGGGGCGTATGTTTGTAAATATTTAGGAAAGGAAATGTTTTATGGAAAAATGAAAAACAAAAAAAAATTTTTTACGTCTCGAAATTTGGAAAAACCTATTGAAATTTTTAATGAAAAAGATATTTTAAAAATTGCAAGTTTCTACAATTTGTCAAGTTTACAACCTGTGTATAATTCGAGGTTTGACAGTATCTACACTGGCATGGTAAATTATGTTCAGTATGCTATCAAGTAAATTTTTAATTTCTAGAAAATATAAATTTATGGTTATTAAAGTACCTGCACAAGATTATGTTTTTATTGAATATAAAACAGTAAAACCTTTTAAAGAAGGACAAAAAGAAAAATCGCTTTTAGTTGTTGATGACCCTGTAACTAATGAACGCTTAGACATTGTTGTTGAAAATTTTGAAACAAAAATGGAAAAGTATAAGACTTATAAAATCGCTGTGCAACTTGAAACTTATAAATATGGGGCTAATAGTTATTTAAGACTGACTCGCATTTAATTTTTCTACTTGCCCTTGCATACTGGGGCAAGTGATAAATATTAAATTTATATTTTTATGGCTTGTCTTGATGTTGAGCTTTGTGATAAAATTGATTCATTAAATACCAATATTTCTGCAATGCAACTTCAACAATCCGCAGAGGGGCTGACTTTAACAGCAATTAATTCTAATATTGTTTCGCTGGTAACTGTTGCTAATTCTATTCAAGGATATTTTATTATTTTTACAGCATTATTTATTTGTTATAAATTAGGGCAATGGGTTTTTAATTTAATTCGTGATATTTCATTAGGCTGGTGATATGAAAAAATTTTTGAAAAAACTTTTGAAATTATTTCCTCTTTCTTTTGCTCTTTTTGCTTTTTTTGTTTTTCCAGTTTTTGCTTATTCTACTGGTGGAACTGTTAATATTGTAGGTGTTTTTGTGCCTAGGTCTTCGGATACGATAAATGGTGTTTGTTCTTTTGATAGTTCTGGTGCTGGTCATTGTTCTGGATTTACTGGTGGTTATAGTCTTTATAATGATTCTTTTACTCTTTCTGGCGACCCAGGTTCTTATATTTTTGTTTTGTCTAGTAACGGTTATCCCCACATTATGGGTGATTCTTTGATTTCTTTTTCTTCTCCACCACCACCAGTACAAACTTCCATTTATGACGGTATTTTTTCGGGCGTTATTGCTCAAGTAACCTCATTATTGGCTATTGTTTTTCCTTCTGCTATTTTATTATTTGCTTTAATTTTTGGTTTGAAATTTATTAAATATATTTTTAAAACTTTTTCTTCTGATGATTTTCAACAAGAAGATG
>CAILTR010000098.1 GCA_903837175.1 uncultured bacterium | reverse complement strand
CTAAAAGTGAAGCATTTGCTTTTGGTAGACAGAATTTAACTGCTAAGATTGTGCAGTAAAACAGGAAACACCTTGCCGAGGCAAGGTGTTTTTTGGTTGACGTTAAGCTTGATTCTTGATAAACTTGGATAAGTTCAATGAGTTTGAGCGAGAAAATTTAAAGGTCCGTTGGCGGAGCGGTTACGCAGCGGTTTGCAAAACCGTGTACATCAGTTCAAATCTGGTACGGACCTCGGAATTTTTTAAAGAAATCAATGGGCGGATGATGAAATTGGTATACATTCGACACTTAAAATGTCGCGTCATTTATGGCATGCGGGTTCGAGTCCCGCTCCGCCCACCAAAGAAAAAAATAAAAACAGGACTTGAACGAGCAGAAACTAAGCAAGATAATTTTTAGCAAAAAATTATCGCAGTGTGCGTAGACGAATGCGACCAAGTGAGTTTCAGCTCTGCTCAGGGCAAGGAATGAATGAACGACGGTGAATGAATGACGTGAAAGTCCCGCTCCGCCCACCAAAAAAATTAAAATCAAAAAAGAGCATCACTGCTCTTTTTTGATTTGTTTCAAGATAGTTGGGATTTTTTGAAAATCTTGGGTGAAAAGGGCGCGGGTCTGGCGGTTGATACGGGCGGCAGCGGGATGATGGAGTGGAAAGATTTTTATGGTTCCAATTTTTTCAGTATTTATTTCTAAAATAATTCCATGCACAGCCGAAATTTTTGCTTGGGGTAGAAAATAGTTGAGAGCGAAGCGACCAAGGGTGATAATAATTTTCGGATTGATAATTTGGATTTGTTTTTCGAGCCAAATTGAACAGGTTTGGATTTCAGTTGGAAGTGGATCACGATTTTCTGGTGGTCGGCATTTGCAAATATTGGTCAGATAGACATCCTCACGTCTTAACTGGATGCTCTCAAGCATTTTGTCCAAAATTCTGCCAGTGCTGCCGACAAAAGGAATGCCAAGCTCGTCTTCTTTTTTGCCAGGAGCTTCGCCAATGAACATGATTTTAGCTTGCGGATTTCCATCACCGAAAACGACGCGTTGGCAACCAGCTCGAAGGGCGCATTTTGAGCATTGCGACATCTCAAGGTTTAGTTTTTCGAGTTGGTTTGCTTTAGTCATAGGAAGGATTAAAAATAGGACAAATTGGACTGATAGGACTAATGAAAAATTAGGGGAGAGAGTTTATTCTGATAAGTTCAAAGGAATTTTTTTCGGTGTCCCAAATGGCAAAAGTTGGCGGATAATATTGGTTGGCGACATTGCCGGGATTTAGAAGGGTGCAGTTATTAATAATTTCTGTCCAAGGTTTGTGAGTGTGGCCGTGAAATACAAAATCGTACTCACCTGATTCACACAGTTGCTTGGCGACATCTGGATAGTGCACAAAAGCGACTTTCTTTCCTGCTATTTCTGCGTGCCCAAAATCCGGAAATATCTGAGTGTGACTATATTGATTGTCTTTGAAATTATAGGTCGAAATATGACCTTCGTCCATATTTCCAAAAGTAAAAAAGATTTCTCCGGAAAAATTTTTGTTAATAAAATCAAGAGTCTCAATTGTGGCCAAGTCCCCACAATGAATCATTTTTTCAACTTTTTGCTTGCGACAATAATCCAAAACTTTTTTGAGGTTTGGAATGTTGTCATGCGTGTCAGAAATGATAGCGATGAGCATAAATGATATTGCTGATAATAAATTCTAATTTATTATAGCATACTTGGCCTTGGTTTATTTTTTTCAAAAATAAAATTTGACAAGTTGAGCTGGGGGGGGGTAAAATAAGAATAGTTTATATATTTTAATAATTATTTATAAAGATTATTTTAATCTTGCAAAAAAAGTATGAAAAATTTTGAAGCT
>CAILTR010000097.1 GCA_903837175.1 uncultured bacterium | reverse complement strand
TGCTAAACTAACACAAAAGGATGTAGATGCTGTCGTTAAAGGCATCAATAATCGTCCGAGAAAGCGTCTTGGCTATTTAACTCCCTACGAGGTATTTGTAGAGGGCAAAATTGCAACTCAAGCTAGAATGTAGGACAGGCAAATCAGAGACATTGAACCGACTTTTTAATAAGAATAGAATAATTTTACTTGAAATGAATAATTTTGGGTGCTAGGATGAAAGCATATAACATGTAACACGTAGCATGTAACACAGAGAGCAGAATGGCTGATTTTTTTGAATTTTGCTATATGCTTTATGTTATATGTTCCATGAAAAGATATGAGCGGACATTCACATTGGGCGGGAATTAAACAACGGAAAGGCGTTAATGACGCCAAGCGGGCGAAAGTCTTTACGAGGCACGGCCGGCTTATTACGATTGCGGCTAAAGAAGGCGGCGGCAAGCCAGAGATGAATTTTAAATTGCAGATGGCGATTGATAGCGCGCGGTATATGAATATGCCAAAGGAAACGATTGAACGGGCGATTAAGAAAGGTACAGGCGAACTAAAAGACGGCGCGGAAATCGAAGAAATTATTTATGAAGGTTATGGCCCGGGTAACGTGGCGATGCTAATTAAGACCGCCACCGACAATCGCAATCGCACTGGTAGTGAAATCCGTAGTGTCCTTACGAAAGCCGGCGGCAAGCCGGCTAGCGAGGGCGGAGTTAAATTTATGTTTAAACTAGTTGGCAGTATCGCGGTGGCAATTGAGGGTAAAACAGCGGATGACTTGGAAATGCTAGCCATTGAAGCTGGCGCCGAGGACATGACCAGCGAAGAAGAAATTTTCGTGGTTTATACTAAGGTTGAAGATTTAAAAACGGTTAAAGAAAATCTCGAAAAAGCCGGCCTGAAAATCGAAGGCGCCGAGCTAGTCTACGTACCCCTCCAAAAAACCGAGCTAACTGAAGACTTTAGGATTGAATACGAAAAACTCCTGGAAAAATTGGATGAGCACGAGGATGTGCAGGAAGTGTATGATAATTTGTAATCTTGGGGATTACGAATTATAATTTTCAATTTTCAATTCACAATTTTCATTGAATTTTCAATGTCTTAATTTTCAAAATTGCATTTCTGTTTTTGATCATTGAATCATTGAGATTTTATTGGAAATTGAAAATTGGTCATTGGAAATTCCGAGAACCTAATCTTTGATTGTTAAAAACTAATTTGAAATTTTAAATCAAATCTTAATTTTCAAATGTTTGAAATATTAAAAATTTAGTCATTAAAAATTTATTAAAAATTTAAAATTAAAAATTGAAAATTCCCCTAAACCCCTTAGGGTTTTGGGGGTAGATCCCGGCACCGCTATCGTGGGCTGGGCGGTTTTGGAAGAGGTAAGGGGTTGCGTCAAGCCAATTGCCTTTGGACACATCACAACTTCGCCAAAAAACAGCACGGGGGAGCGACTTTTGGAGGTGGTGCGAGATTTAGAGGAAATCATTACGAAATTTCAGCCCCACGAAGCCGCGGTGGAGGATCTTTTCTTTTTTAAAAACCTAAAAACTGTCATGAAAGTAAGCCAAGCGAGAGGCTCAATCCTCTTGACACTCGAGCGATTTTGTGTTAGCATTTTTGAATACACACCGCTCCAGGTCAAGCAAGCAATCACTGGCTACGGACGAGCCGAGAAAAAGCAAATTCAAATCATGACCCAGAAAATTTTAAATCTCAAAAGCATCCCTAAACCTGACGACACTGCCGACGCCCTCGCCATTGCGCTTTGCCATTTAAATAGTCGGAAGATGAAGGCGATCAGGAGTTAGGATATGGATAATTTATTTTTTTCTGTGCTTAGTTGGATTAATAATTTAAAATTTAAAATTTGAATTGAATTTAAAATGTTTTAATTTTTTAAATTTTAAAATTTAGGCATTGATTTCAAATTTAAAATTTCAAATTCCAAGATTCAAAATTACAAATCGTTTGAATGTTTGAGTTTTGATTGTTGAATTTTGTTTGCCTGCCTGCCGGCCTGTCTGCCGATAGGCAGGTAGGCAGGGTTATTGTATCTTGGTTATTGTATCTTTTACTTTGTATCTTTAGAAATTTATTTTATGTTGAATATTTTTATTTAAAAAGACATGTTGCGTGTTTCATGCTTTATGTTTTATGAAATGTTATGAACAATGTCAGTCCTCTTATCAATTTTTTTATCGAGCAAGGCGTACCTTTGGAAACGGTGGTACTGCTTTTAATGTTGCCGGTGGTGGTAACGTTGATTGCTTTTTTCCGTCAGATAGTCGGGATTAAGGCTTTTGGTATTTATACGCCAGCGATTGTGACTTTCGCTTTTTTGGCTGTGCCTCAACTTCGTTATGGCGTAGTAGTTTTTGTCAGCGTTATTTTAGTCGGGATGCTGATGCGCTTTGTGCTGAAAAGTTTTCGCATCTTGTATCTTCCGCGCGTCGCAATCACCTTGAGTGTGATTGCTTTTTCAATTTTGTTCCTGTTGGGGCTGGGTGGCTATTTCCAGCGAACTGGTTTGGCTAGCGTGACGATTTTTCCAATTTTAATTATGATTACGATTGTAGAGAAATTTGTCGTAGTTCAAATTGAGAAAGGTAATAAAGCCGCGGTTATTTTAGCCGTGGAAACCTTGGTTATTTCGCTGGCTGGTTACTATTTAGCAAGCTGGCCAATGCTAATCAAGGGCATCATCGCTTTCCCATGGCTAATTTTGATTACAATTCCAATTAATATTTTCCTCGGTAAGTGGGATGGGCTTCGCCTCACCGAATACGTGAGGTTTTGGGAAGTGCTGAAGAATCTGAAATAAAATTCATACTAACATATAAACATACAAGCATTTAAACAAAGGTGATAAAATGTTTATATGCTTACATGGTTAAATGAAAAAATGTTTACATGCTTGCGTGATTAAATGCCCAGATGTTTGTCTGATTAAATGACTATTAAATATGTTTGAAGAACTGAAAAATGCGCGAAAATTATTGGGACTTAACGCTCGAAACCTGGCTTATATTCGTCCTTATAATAAGAAAAAATCTAAACGTTTGGCGGATGATAAAATTTCCAGCAAGCGGGTTTTAAGAAAGGCTGGGATTCCGGTGCCGAAGCTTTTGGCGCGAATTAAATCCGTAGAAGAATTAGAAAGTTTTGATTGGACGAGCTTGCCAGCTACTTTTGCACTGAAACCAAATCGTGGCTTTGGGGGAGGCGGAATCTTGGTGGTTTACGGTCGGAAAAAAATCTCAAAAAAGTTTTTGCAAACTGACTTGGTAGAAACTCCAGATCCAGTTTGGATAAAATCAGATGGTTCAAAGGTGACCGTGCAAGATTTAAAAAATCAAATCCGTAATATTTTGGATGGTGCTTTTTCGCTATCCAATATGCCGGACACGGCTTTTTTTGAAGAACGTTTAACTTTGCTAAAATTATTTAAGCCTTATGCCTATAAAGGTATCCCTGATATTCGGGTGATTGTTTTTAATCGGATTCCTGTTATGGCGATGTTGCGACTACCAACGAAGGAATCTGGCGGTAAGGCTAATTTGCAACAAGGTGGCATTGGCGTGGGGATTGACCTTATCTCGGGCGTAACGACTTCAGCAGTGTTGGGCGAAGGAAAATTAATTGACTACGTGCCAGGTACGCGGATGTTACTTTCGGGGATTCGAATTCCATATTGGAAAGAAATTTTACTTTTAGCGGTAAAGGCCCAAGAAATTTCAGGCATGGGATTCTTAGGCGCTGACGTGGCTATTGATCGCGAACGCGGGCCAGTCTTTTTGGAAATTAACGCTCGCCCGGGGCTGGGAATTCAAGTTGCTAATTTAGCTGGTCTGCGCGAAAGACTGGAAAGAATTAAGGGACTAAAAATAAAAACCGCGGCGCGCGGGGTGCGCGTAGGCCGCGATCTTTTCGGGGGCGAAGTAGAGGAAGAGGTGGAAGAAATTTCTGGACGTAAAGTGATTGGGACAATTGAAAAAATTAAACTGATCGGTCGCAGCGAAAAGTCTGTCGAGGTTGAAGCTAAAATTGATACTGGCGCTGGTTTTACTTCAATTGATACTGATTTAGCTGAGCAACTTGGCTTTGAAGATACCGTCAGGGAATATCAAAAAATCGAGGCCACCTATAAGGATATTAAACATTTGGCCAAAAAAGAGCGTTGGGATATTTTTAAGCATATTCCGCATTTGGAAAGTATGGTAGTTATTAATTCGGCTAGCGGCTCAACGTATCGTCCGACGATTAAAATTACGGTTATTATGGACGGCGTCACGATTCCGACCAAAGTTACCTTGATTAATCGCGCGCATTTAAAATACCCGATTATTATTGGAAAAAGAAATTTAAAAAAGTTTTTAATTGATGTTAATAAATAGTTAGGGGCCATACGCAAATTAGGGTTCCCAGAAACTAAGTTAGTAATTTTTACTTCGCTTGTTTACTTTTTAGAGCCGCTCCTTGGCCGAAAACAATGGCCAAGGGCTAAGTTTTGCTGTCGCTCAGATTGCCTAAAAAGCAAACAAGCTTGTAAAAATCAGAACCATAAATTGCGCTTGATCCATAGTTAGTGTATGAAAAAAATTCTTTTTATCGGGATTGGCAAAGAAGCAAATCAAAAACAGCGCATGACTAGCGCGCTGGTTAAAAGTGGCGCAGCTTACGTTTATGTAAAGTGGTCAGACTTAGCTTTTATCGGTAATAAGGTTTATGCCCAAGCGCAGGAACTTGATTTACGCGAAATAGGCGTAGTTTTTTTTGATATTCCACGTTTTTCGGTGAACACTAAATTCTTCGGTGGTCGCCGAAAAGAAACGGAGTTCCATTTAGAAAATGAATTGCAAGTATTACTGACAATCCTAAAAGAAAAAAATATCTATGCGTTAAATCGAGATTTTTTTCTGAAATATCCTTATTATAATAAATTTTCCCAAACTTATATTTTTGAAAGTAATGGGGTCGCCTCAATCCCAACCGTGCACTTGAGTGACAACAAGCAGCGAAAATTGCTGGAGTTCTTCAACAGTGCTAATTTTTATTTTCCGCTAGTTGCAAAAGAAAGCTATGGCGCTAGAGGCAGTAAGGTTTGGAAAATTGCTGATCAGGCGATGTTAACCGCGTTTATCGCTGAGCGTAGAAATGTAAGTGTGGTTTTTCAGCCCTTCATTGAAAATGACGCAGATTATCGCGTGATTGTGGTTGGTGGGAAATGTCTAGGGATTATGAAACGGAGCGCTCAGGGTGGCGAGTGGAAAAATAATTTTTCGTTGGGCGGGGAGGTTGCAAGACATGAGGATGAAGAAATGAAAAAGTTTGCAATTGAGGCTTGCCAGAAAATGAAACTGGATATTGCTGGTCTGGATATTTTTTCTACGCCAACTGGCTTTTTAGTAATTGAGGCTAATTTATTTTTTGGACTAGACGGTTTTGAATCTGTTTTTGAAGAGCTAGACGTTTCAGCGGAAATAGTTAAAATGCTGGTTGCAAAACTGGAAGAAGACAATGGGCAAGAAAGTTTTTAAATAGTACGTTAATAGGTTAGAAATTTTACGAGCTTATTTACTTTTTAGAGCCCGCACTTGACCGAAAACAATGGTCAAGTGCTTAACTCGCTGTCGCTCATATGGCCTAAAAAGCAAATAAGCTCGTAAAAATTCAGAAGTAATCTTTAGCTAGAGTTGTATACTGCGCATGTCTCGGGAATGCTCGTAATTTTTTAAAAAAACA
The DNA here is from genome assembly GCA_903837175.1 of uncultured bacterium. Taxonomy (GTDB): domain Bacteria; phylum Patescibacteriota; class Minisyncoccia; order Moranbacterales; family GWC2-37-73; genus CAIPMZ01. Next base: position 1,145 of record CAILTR010000097.1, on the reverse strand, counting down.
GGGTAATGAAAAAAGTAATGATTCTTTTTGGGCGAAGTGATTGGGAAAAAGCGAAACCTTTTGATAATAAGGATTATCAATATTCTTATGAATATTTTTATGACCTGTGTAGGGAGAATGGGATTCAAATGTATCGGGCTTCGTATCAGTGGTATGACTATGAAAAAAACCTTTTTAAATATGCTTGGATTTATGAAGGGAGTGGCGGCAAATGGCGCAAAGTTGAAAATATCGAGCCTGATTTGGTTTATGATAAAACGAAATCGCGGGCCGAGGTTTATTATAAAAAAGAATTGATTGCGCAGACTTACCCTTTTATTAATGATTTAAATTTTACTAAAATTGTCGACGATAAGTTTGTGACCAGTTTAATTTTTCCGCAGTGGTCGAAAAAAAGTTATTTAATTAAAACCAAAGCGGATTTGGAAAAAATTCTGCCAAAGTTAAAAACTGCTAAAGTAGTAATTAAACCTTTGAGCGAAAGTGGTGGGAAAGGGGTGCAACTTCTGGAAAAAACAGAACTTGAAAAAGTTGAGTTTAGCGGCGAAAATCTTGTGCAGGAATTTATTGATTCGGCCAAGGGCGTGCCGGGAGTTAGCGTTGGTATGCACGATCTACGCTCGGTTTTTGTCGGCGAGAAATTAAGTTATGCTTATCTGCGAGAGCCGAAAGCGGGAAGTTTCCTAGCTAATTTAGCCCAAGGCGGAAAATTAACTATTGTGCCCGTGGAGAATTTGCCAAAAGCTTTAGCGCCAATTGTCGAATTTATTAATGAAACTTTTAGTTCTTTTCCTGACCGGATTTTTGCGATTGATTTTATGTTTGATGAAACTGGCCAGCCTTGGATTGTAGAACTTAACTCCATGCCCGGACTTTTTTTCTCCCCGGAGGAAAAACCGTATATGATTGAAATGTATCAAGAACTGCTGAAGGTTTTTAAAAAGTAAATTAAACTTGGATTTAAAACCCTTGAAAAATAAGTTAGTTCCTGTATAATAAAGCAGCTCGTGTCAAATCATTTAACTATGACACCGAAACTGCATTTTCTAGCACATTTGAAAATGACGCTAAAGAAGGGCTTAATTGTTTAGTTAAATCAACATTCTCTAGACCTTTTTTCTTTTGATAAATTTTGAAAAGATTAT
>CAILTR010000096.1 GCA_903837175.1 uncultured bacterium | reverse complement strand
GTCAGAGTAGAAAAAATTCTCCAACCGTTCTTTTATTGGTATTTTATTTGAAACTTCTTTTTTATGAATTTTCTTTTTCTTTTTTTCAGCCATACATTTTTATTTTATTTTTTTCTAGATTGCTCACCATTTTTATTTCCTTCGCTTTTTTATTTTTTCCTCACTCTTTTTTTCTTAATTATATTGTATTTTACAAAATCAGACAATATGTTAATTCCCGCATATGCCAGAATTAACATATTACTAATATGCACGAAAGCTTGCTATGCAGATATGCAATTCTATATTTTCTTTTTACCTATTTATCTAATATGCTATTTCCCGCATATGCGGGAAATAGCATATTCAAAAATAGAATATAAAAAAAGTGAACACCAAGATGTTCACTTTTTTAAACACAAATAAGAAATTTTTCAACCGATTGTCTTTTTACCTTCCAACACTTGCAATTTTTCCTCGAATTCCTCCTTGGAAACCTCGCCTTTAGCAAAACGCTCACGCAAAATTTCAGTGGCGTTGTCAACTTTTTTTCCACAGCAGGAATTTTCCAAAGCTACTGAACCGCAACAAGCCCCTTTCCCACTGTGCTTGTGACGAATCAAAGAAACCACCAGCCAAATAATCAAAACCCAGAAAATCAGCGAAAACAATTCGCCAAAAAGCCCAAACCCATGACCCACTCCATATCCATACATCATATATTTTTTAAATTGATTAAAAGTTAACTACTATTAAATACTACGCCCATTCTAGTATAATCTTTTATTACATATTACTACTCAATTTAGCAAACAAAATAAAGCCAAAAGTAAAAACAACCACCATTACAATCGGAGCCACGAGGGAAAAATAATTTTTCCTGCCAGGCCTAAAAAAGCGCAGGAGAAGCGAATTAGAAACCACGGAAATCGAACTCATTGCCATTGCTAGCCCTGCCAATTCTGGTCGCAAAACCAACCCAACCATAAAGAAAACCCGCGCCGCAATCGGAATTCCGATGACGTTATAAAATAAAGCGAAAAACATATTCTGCCGAATCTTACCCATGGTCTCCTTGGAAAGTTCTAGCGCCGTGACGACGTCATTTAAATCATTTTTCATCAGAATAATTTCCCCAGTTTCCATCGCTACGTCCGTCCCAGAGCCCATCACGATCCCCACATTGGCTTGCGCTAGGGCGGGAGCATCATTGATGCCATCGCCAACCATAGCCACAGCTCGCCTTTGGCGAGAATTTCCAATTTCCAATTTCCAATTTCCAAACAATTCAGAAAGCTGTTTTACATTATTTTCCTGCAAAGCTTTGACTACCTTGGCCTTATCTTCAGGCAAAACCTCGGCCAAAACATACTGCTCGCCAATGCCAACCAGTTTTGCAATCGCTTTGGCAGTTCGCAGATTATCACCAGTAATCATCCAGACTTCAATGCTCATCTTTTTCAATTTTGCCACCGCTTCACGCGAAGTTTCTTTGACGGTGTCAGCCACTGCAATAATTCCAATAACCTTTTCTTTAGTTGCTAAAATCATGGCCGTTTTCCCCTGATCTTCAAGCCGCGCCATTTTATCTTCGATTTTTCTAACATCCAACGCTAGAATTTCAAGCATCAGCTTTCGAGTGCCAATAAAATAGGTTGTGTCCTTAATATCACCTTGCACACCTCGACCAGTAATTGAATTGAAATTGCCAACCGCTTCCAAGTCCATATTCTTCTGCTTTGCATAATTGCAAATAGCTTCAGCCAGCGGATGCTCCGAAAGTTTTTCCAAGCTTGCGGAAATTACCAATATTTCATTTTCATCTTTATCGCCAATTGATATGATATCCGTCACTTGCGGTTTTCCATGTGTAAGGGTTCCAGTTTTATCAAAGATTACTGCTGAAATATTACTGGCTGCTTCAAGCGCTTCTCCGCCCTTCACAAGCACTCCATACTGCGCTCCCTTGCCAGTTCCAACCATCAATGAAGTTGGGGTCGCCAGGCCCAACGCGCAAGGACACGCGATAACAATTACCGAAACAAAAGCCATTAGAGCAAATTGCATCGTTGCGCCAAAAATAAAATACCAACTTAAAAAACTTATTCCGGCAATTATAATTACGGCTGGCACAAACCAAGCCGAAACTTTGTCAGCAAAATTTTGAATCGGCGCCTTTGAACCTTGAGCTTCTTCAATCAAGCGGATAATTTGCGCCAAGACAGTTTCGCTTCCAATTTTCTCAGCTCTAAATTCAAAACTACCAGTTTTATTAATCGTTCCGCCAATTACCTTGTCGCCAATTTGTCTTTCCTGAGGAATGCTTTCCCCCGTAATCATGGACTCATCCACCGCCGAACTGCCTTTAATAATTTTTCCATCCACTGGAATTTTTTCGCCCGGACGAACTAGGATGATGTCCCCGTGTAAAACCTGATCAATCGCAATATCCAAAGTTTCGTTTCCACGAACAACTCGAGCAGTCTTAACGCCTAGACTCATTAATTTTTTAATAGCGTCAGAAGTTTTTCCTTTCGTTCTAATTTCCAACCATTTACCTAAGAGCACAAAGGTAATCAAATAGGCAGCCGTTTCAAAATAGAGCTCGCCAATTTTTTCGCCGCCCACCCCGAGCAGGGATTTATACGTAAAAACATAAGCTACGAAATTATAGAGACTGTAAAAGAAAGCCGTCGAAGTTCCAATCGCAATTAAGCTATCCATATTAAACGTTTTCATTTTTAAGGCTGCCCATGCCCCTCGATAGAAATCTGCTCCGATGAAAAATTGCACTGGGATTGTTAGTAGTAGCGAAAATATTCCAACGTAAGAAGCCAGCATTTTCCCGCCCGGTAGCCAACCCCAAAAATCCAGCAGCATAAAATACAGCATCGGAGCGCTTAAAATCGCGCTCAAACGAAACTTATTAAAATATTGGGCAGTTTCCTGAGCTCTTTTTTTACTTTCAAATTCACTATCTTTAGTATCAATCTCTTGCGCGCCATAGCCACCCCTGACAATCGCCGCGATTAATTTTTCAACATCAGTCACCTTTTCATCAAAATCAACCAGTACTTTTTCCGCTGCAAAATTAACGCTAGCTTTAGTAACACCAGGAGTTTTTCCCAATTGCCTTTCAATCAGCATCGCACACGACGCGCAGTGCATTCCCGAAAGAGCTAAATTTATTCTTGTCATAATAATTATTTCAAATTTTTAAATTATTCACTCACCACAAAAACCCCAGTATACATCCCCATCCCACACGAAAAGGAAATCGCCCCAACTTCAGTCGGCGTAAACTCAATCACATTCTGCCCAGGCTTTAAAAATTTTCGGATGTTCAAACTTGGAACTAAAATACTACTCGCGCAAGAGTTAGGAGCTTGCGCGTCGATCACCCAGCGCACTGGTACACCTTTTTTAATGGTGAACTTATTCGGTGCATAACCATTGCCGCTCTCAACCATATTTACTACCTGCACCCCATCTTCATCCTTCACGTTCGGATCAACAACTTGATTGCTAGTTACTGATTGCCCGTCTCGTCCGAAGCTTGCCGAGTTGGATTGATTGCTGGTTACTGCAAGCCCTCGCCAGCCCGTAAGATTATAACCATTTATAAAATTAACCAAGGCTAAAATAACAACCAAGATTCCGGCAAACTTGAAAAAGCGTTTAGCAAAGATGCCCCTTACGGTTGAGGCTACTGCGCCTACTCCAAGCAAACCCGGCGCAGTCCCTAGCGCAAACACCCCCATAATTAAGGCGCCGCTAGTAAAGTTACCCGTACTAATCGCAAAAAGTTGCATCGCTTGCGTAAAGCCGCAAGGCAAGAAAAACGTCAGCGCGCCTGTGATTATTGCCCCTTGATGATTATATTCTTTGACCTCTTTTTTAATTCCAAGTTTTCGACTGAGGCTGGCTGGTAAAGCTAGGCCAATCTTTTCCAATTTTGGAAAAATTCCCAGCAACTTGAGGCCAACTATTAACATTACAATTCCCACAATTATAGTTAGCAACCCCAGCACGACCCCTGAAAGTTGCAGAACCGAACCCAGCGCACCCAGCAGCCCGCCAAAAAAAGCGTACCCGCCGACTCTACCTAAATTAAAAAATAAGTGCGGTCTAAATTTCTGGCCAGCAGTCGCTTCGGGATGTTTTTCGCTATGCCTGGCCGAAATCCCCAAAATGAGTCCCCCAACTAAGGCCATGCAAGTTGAAAGTCCAGCCGCAACTCCAACTAAGAAAACGACGCCCAAGCTAGTTGGATTAGAAACCCCGCTAAAATCAAGCTTTGTCAGCCCGAAATTTTTCGCGATAACATACAAGCCAATCAGAAAAATAGCCGCTAAGCCCAAATCCTTATAATCCTCTCGATTTTTACTTAGCCAAGTACTTGGCTCATTGCTTCCAACCGTATAGCCCGCCCCACGAATCGCCTTTTCGATTTCACCAGCATCAGGCTTTTGCTGATCAAAATAAATTTCCGCTTCGCCTTTTTTATAATTCACCTTACTACTTTTAACCCCCGCCACTTCCGTCAAACTATCCTCCACTAACAACTCACAACTCCGACAATGCATCCCAGCAATTGGGATTGTTATTTTATTTTCCATATATTCCTACAAATTTACAAATTAATTACAAATATACAAATGTACAAAAATAGATTTAAAATTCTTATTTCTTGAATTTGTATTTTTGCATTTTGATTTGCACCATTGCGTAGTGCGTAGGTAAAAAACAAGTGATGAGCGTTAAAAAATTTTCAGCGAGCTTTTTCAGCAGAAAAAGTGCAGCGGGAATTTTAGCGAAGAGTGAAGTTTTTGCCCCAGCAACACTTGTCCGCCTTGGGAGGAAGCACGGTGCGATTTTCTTTTGTAACTTTTCTTTCCTAAAAAGAAAAGTTAATCCCAAAATCCCTAAGTTGCTTCAGATAAATATATCCTAGCAACGAGAATAAAATCAATTTACCTAACTCAAAAACACCCTATCCTCAAATAAGGCTACAAGAAAATTCATTCCAAGCGAGCACAAGAAGAAAATATATTCGGCTCCGGCGGAGACGAAGAAGATACATACGTTTGCTGAGTTACTGCCTCTAGGGAATGAACTTCTCGATAAACGCTTGGAACTTGTTGAAACTTAACTTTCTCATTTAAGGCTGAGGGTGTTACTATTTCAGAATTATCATGCTTTTCTAAACAGCACGGCATTATTGTATCTCTAACTGGGATATTATTATCAATAATAAGCTGACTTTCTGCCCCACAATGAGCCTCCCTAATTTCAACCATTCCAGCCATTTCGGGCGAAGTAGCCTGCGTCATCGGCGCGTCGCAAAAACCCCCAACAACTAACACCGTTGCCGAAAGTATGAAGCCAGCCAAAAATTTTCTCTTTAATTTCTGCATATTCATAATTATACCTTCTACTTCTAAATACGCAAACCAATCAAAATAGCTTTCAGCTTCTAGCTTTCAGAATTAGCAATTTAACATTCTGAAAAGAAAGGTTAGCCCATAAGAGCTCTCTTGCCTCGCAACTTCCGATGAAACGTGATCGCAAATCGATGCGCCTCATCCATAATCTGTTTAATCAGAAGCTTATCTTGCAAAATATACCGAATGTCATCATTAAGGTTTTGTGCATCTATTTCTAAAGTATTTTGTATATTGTATATTGTATTTTGTTTGGAATTTGCCATTTGTAATTTGAGATTTTTCCTAGTTGGTCCTTTCGCCACCCCCACAATCGCAACTTCCAACCCCAATTCCTTAAGCAGTAACTCTTCGGCCATGTTTACATGTCCTGCCCCGCCATCCAGCAAAATCAAATCCGGCATCGCCCAATCGTTCTTGAAACGCCGCAGCAACACTTCTTTCATCATCGCTACGTCATTGCTGCCCTCGACCGTCTTGATCTTGAATTTGCGATATTGCGATTTATCTGGCTGGCCGTCCGCAAAAACCACCATCGAGCCCACCGCATCCGTGCCAGAAATATTCGAGATATCATACGCCTCAACGCGCAATAATTTTGAATTTTGAATTTTGAATTTTGAATTTTTTTGGTTATTGTATCTTGCCTGCCTGTCCGGTAGGCAGGTCTCTTGTATCTTGTCCTTTGTGTTCCATGTTCCATGTTCCATCTCCCTAGTGATGAGCGCCACATCTCGAATATGCTGCAAGGCAAAAATTTTGTTCCGCACCTCGGCGGCTTTTTCAAATTCATTATTTTTGGCCAGCGTTTTCATTTCTTTTTCCAAACCAGCAAGTAAACTTTTTTTCTTGCCAGCCAAAATCAGCTTAATGCCATTAATATTTTTCTTGTAGTCTTCTTTGGAAATTGCCCCCGCATATGGCCCAGGACACAAGCCTAATTGAAAATCCAAGCAACCCTGCTCAGTTTTTTGCTTGCCAGCGTGAAAGGGGAAAATCCGCCTGATGATTTTCAGCGCAATCTGCATCTGCTGTTTACTGGTGTATGGCCCAAAATATTTATCAAGCAAAACACCTTTGTATTTAAAGCTTGTACCTGTAATTTTGTCATTTGATATTTTAAATTCATTTTTAATTTGAAATTTGAAATTTGAAATTTGAAAAAGGTCCGTTTTACGAAGGATTAACACCCTCGGAAAGTCCTCTTTAGTAATCACAAAATACGCAAAACTTTTATCGTCCTTCTCCAGGGTGTTATATTTCGGCTGATGTTTCTTAATGAGGTTACTTTCTAAAATCAAAGCCTCCAGCACCGAATCCGTCTGCTGAAATTCAATCTCTTCCACCAACGGCATCATCGACCCAATCCACTCGCTCCGCCCCGCAACGCCAGAAATTAAATTTATGTCATCTTGAGCGTAACGGAGTGAAGTCGAAAGATCTGAGCCCTTTTTTGTATAAGATTTCTCGGCTTCGCTCGAAATGACACCCCGAAAATATGACCCAACCCTACTCCTTAAGTTTGTCGCCTTCCCAATATAAAGCAACTCACCCTTCTTCCCACGGAAAAAATACACCCCCGCTTCTTGGGGCAACCCAGCCACTTTTCGCTTCAGTCTTGACAAATTCATAAATTAGGACTATAATATAATGTCGTGCTCGTTAACAACTTTTTTGACCTAAAAACGCTTTTTTAGATTTTTATTTATCTTACAACAACCGCCAAATTTGGCAAAACTTCAATGGAGAAGTCGTCATGAAGAAAACTCTTACTTTAGCAAAAAATGGTGCTGAATTCAGCATAGACGGGGAACATGTATCAATAAAAGATAGCATATACGAATCGCTTGAAGTTTTCTTTGATGGTGTTAGTGTTAAGGGTGATTCCAAAAGACGATTAGACATCGTCACCGTTAATAACAGTTGGTCCTTTGTCCAGGTTTTTTACCGTACGGATGATGATTGGGCGCCCCTTAAAGGTTATGGATATTTCACAGTATTGGGAATACTGGGGCTGATTGAGCAACTATCGCTACATCTTCCACCCTTTCCAGCTCTAAAGTCATCAACCTGGCAATTACACGATTGCATGGGAAGACACTATGGGATATACATTAAGCATGAATAACGTATCCCTTTCAGTGAGCATCTTCCATTGCCGGCACGCATCATCCTATGATGCGTGTCCGGCTCTTTTTATTTGTGAGGGCATTTCTCCCCCTTTGGAAAAGGTGGCGAATGCGAGCAAGTGCAACATTCGCGGGGATTCGAAAGACCAACTTTGTAAAGAAAGTTTTTCAAATCCCTCCCTGCCCGAAGTGCTACATCGTTGCAGGCGGGCCGACCTCCCTTTTCCAAAGGGAGGAGAAAATACAAGATGCAAAAATGCTTTTGTATATTTGTAGATTTGCAGCCAATTTGTAGATTTGTGGGTTTTTAACAATATAACCATATAGCCATATAACAATTACTTCCTCAAAACCTCCCTCAAATATTTCGCCGTATAACTCTCTTGATGATATTTCACAACCTCTTCTGGCGCACCAGTGACAATGATACGACCGCCCCCATCCCCGCCTTCTGGTCCCATATCAATAATCCAATCGGCAGTTTTAATGACGTCCATATTATGTTCAATGACCACGACGGTATTACCCCCATCCACCAAACGATTCAGGACGTGGAGCAATTTTTTAATATCGTCAAAATGAAGCCCTGTCGTCGGTTCGTCTAAAATATATAGCGTATCACCCGTGCTACGCCGAGAGAGCTCTGAAGCGAGCTTAATGCGCTGAGCTTCGCCTCCAGAAAGTGTCGTAGCGCTTTGTCCAAGTTCGATATAGCCCAAACCAACTTCCTCTAGCACGATCAGCGCGCTGGCGATTTTTGGAAAGGCTTCAAAAAACTCAGCGCCTTCTGATACAGTCATCGCCAAAACCTCCGAAATATTTTTGCCCTTGTATTTCACTTGCAAAGTTTCACTATTATAACGCTTGCCCTTGCAAACATCGCAAGGCAAATAAACGTCAGGCATAAATTGCATTTCAATTTTCAAATAGCCTTCGCCGGAGCAATTGTCGCAGCGTCCGCCATGGACATTGAAAGAAAAACGTCCTGGCCCATAACCTCGCATTTTGGCATCTTTAGTTTGGGCAAAAAGTTCGCGAATATGGGTAAAAAGTCCCGTATAGGTGGCTGGGTTTGAGCGCGGCGTGCGCCCAATCGGCGATTGATCAATCATGATTACTTTATCGATATTTTCAATGCCTAAAATTTCCTGATGTTTACCTGGAACGTCTAGCGCTCGATGCAATTTATTTGCCAGCGCTTTATATAAAGTATCTTCCACTAAAGTTGATTTTCCACTCCCAGAAACTCCAGTGACACAAGTAAAAACTTTCAGTGGAAATTCGGCCGTCACACTTTTAAGGTTATGCTCATTAGCCCCGCGCACCACGATTCTTCTTTTCTTAGCTACCGAGCGACGAATTTTCGGAATTTCAATTTGAAGTTCCCCCCGCAAATATTGACCAGTCAGCGACTTAGGATTATTAATTACCTCTTCCGGTAACCCCTCAGCTACAATTTCCCCGCCATATTTTCCAGCTCGCGGACCGACGTCAACCAACCAATCAGCTTGGCGCATCATTTCTTCGTCATGTTCAATCACAATTAAAGTGTTGCCAATTTTTTGCAGGTGCCTTAGTGCTTCAATCAGCTTAGAATTATCCCGAGCATGCAGACCAATCGAAGGTTCATCCAGAATATATAAAACGCCTACCAATTGCGAACCAATTTGCGAAGCCAGGCGAATGCGCTGCGATTCCCCACCTGAAAGTGAATACGCCGCTCGCGCCAAAGTCAAATAATCCAAACCAACATTGTTCAAAAAAACCAAACGCGCAATAATCTCTTTTAAAATTCGCCCCGCAATTAATTCCTCACGGGTTGTCAGTTTTAAATTTTTAAAAAATTCCACACTTTCTTTAACGCTAATTGATGACGCTTGAAAAATATTTTTACCGCCGACCGTCACCAAAAGAACTTCACTCTTATAACGCGAGCCCTTGCAAGTTGAGCAAGATTTTTGTGACATATATTTTTCAATATCTGTTCTGACTGCATCTGAAGTCGTCGTCTTATATCTTTCCTGAAGCCAAGCGATGACGCCTCCCCAGCGGATATTATACGTTCCCGTGCCAGAGCGAAAATGATATTTAACTTTAATTAAATCTTCATCTTCGGTGCCATTTAAAAGAATGTCGATTTTATTTTTTGGCAAATCCCGCAAACGCTTATTATCTTCAATATTATAATATCCGCAAACTGCTTTCAAAATTGTCCCTTGATAATTGGTTGGCTTATAACTCCAAGGCATAATCCCACCTTCGGCAATCGTCTTATTTTCATCAGGCATAATCCGCTTGGGATCAATTTCCTTTTTCAGCCCTAATCCTTCACATGAAGGACACGCTCCAAAAGGTGAGTTAAAAGAAAAAAGTCGCGGCTCCATTTCTGGAAAAGCAATATCATGAATTGGACAAGAGAGTTTCTGATTATAAATCTGCTCCACAAAATCAGCTTTTAGCTTATAGCTTTTAGCTTTTAGAATCTTGTCTGTTGAATTTTTTAATTTGGAATTTGTTTGGAATTTGTCATTTGAAATTTGTGATTTTGCGTTAGCAGTTCTCACCTTCACTAGTCCCTCTGAGAGTCTGAGAGATTTTTCCACGCCTTCGAAAAGCCGACTTAAATTTTCATCGCTGATTTCAATTTTATCAACTACGATATCAATACTATGTTTTTTATGTTTTTCCAATTTAAGCTCTTTGAAATCATCTAAGCGGTAACGCTCTCCATCCACAATCGCTTCAGAATAACCCCGCTTATACATCTCTTCCAACATCGCTAGATACTCGCCTTTTCTTTCGCGGACCACCGGCGCCAAAATTTCTACCACTGCCTGAGAGTGAACTGGATTCAACGCCCCATCTCGCTCGAGACTCGCCGAGGTAGATAAAATGCGATCGACAATTTCGTCGGTTGATAATTTTGAAATCTCGCGGCCGCAAACTGGGCAATGCGGGATGCCAATTTTGGCATATAAAAGTCGCAGATAATCATGAATTTCCGTCACGGTGCCCACGGTTGAACGCGGATTATGCGAAGTTGATTTTTGATCAATCGAAATAGCCGGTGAAAGTCCTTCGATATAATCGACGTCTGGCTTGTCCAGCTGACCTAAAAACTGGCGCGCATAACTAGATAAACTTTCTAAGTAGCGCCGTTGCCCCTCCGCAAAAATTGTATCAAACGCCAAGGTTGATTTTCCGCTCCCCGAAAGACCCGTAAAAACAATGAATTTGTTTCGCGGTAAATCAAGATTGATATTCTTTAAGTTATGTTCGCGCGCTCCGCGAATTATGATTTTGTTATTTTCCATAATGATATAAATCACTAATCAATCTCGAATTATTTCACGAATATTCGCAAATATTAATCCTGATTTATTGATATAATTAATAGTACGCCAATAAACATTTTAAATTTCTATATTGAGCGAGCATACTTTTTCTTTTTTCGCTTGAAGGTGGTTTACCTTGGCGTCGAAAAGTTCAATAGTTGAGAACCACTTTCACTGGGATAAAAAGAAAAATGTATGTAAGTGAAATAATAACCCAGTTTTTTATCATACCCCCAAACCAAAGAAAAATCAACAAAAAGAGAAGCCCGTATGAACTGTACCCCAAAAAGTAGACACGAAAGTGTCTACTTTTTGTTATCTGCTAGAATGTAATTAATTAACAAACAACTACATGGAGAAAAAAATGTTCACAAAAGAGGAAATCAAGGAGTTATTAAGTAATGAGAATGT
>CAILTR010000095.1 GCA_903837175.1 uncultured bacterium | reverse complement strand
TTATTATACCTTAAATCCGCAAGAGTTGTTGAAAAGAAAGAGGAAAAGTCAGTAAAACTAATGCTTTAAAGACTTTTCCATTTCAATTATTTTCACCTATTTTGGTGAAACATTTTAGCGGATGAAAATTACAACTTCTACGAACAACATCAAATCTTTTGGCGGATTAAATTTTGTCTCAGAGGAATTTGACAACTTTAATCTTCCTGGATTAATCAGCAAACATCTTGGACAACGCTCAATACAAGCTGAATTTAGTTATAGCGATGTGATACGAAATTTGTGGGCAATAACATTTGCAGGCGGCGATTGTGCAGAAGATATTCATACAAATTTAAAAGGAGAATTATTACAAATCGAAAAACATAATGTATGCTCGCCCGACACTATTTTACGAGTTCAAAAACAATTGTCTCTTGATAAAGAAATTCACATTAGTAAGTCAAATTCAATAAATGAATTCAGCAAACACAATACACTAAATGCATTGAATTTAGACATGTTGATTCACTCGTGCATCCTAAAACCAAATCAGTTTTATGATTTTGATTTTGACAATCAGTTTATAGCTTGCGAAAAATATGACTCGAAAAAAGGTTATAAAATGAAGTTCGGATATTTCCCGGGAGTAGCCGCCATTGGTAAACATATTGTGTATTTTGAAAATCGGAACGGTAACAGCAATGTAAAATTTAAACAAGCCGAAACACTCGAATCAGCCTATGCTTTGCTAAAAAGCAAAAACATTTTCATTGATAGAAGCCGTATGGATTGCGGTTCATTTGCAAAAGGAATCGTAAAAGCAGCAAAAGCCAACAGCAAAAGGATTTATATCAGAGCGCAGCGTTGCGATGAGTTGTATGTTCAGTTACAAGAAGTAAAACAATGGGAAACGGTAAGAATAGGTTTATTTGATGTAGAGGTTTGCAGTATTGAATATGCACCATTTGGAGAAGAAGAAACCTATCGTTACGCAGTTAGTAGAGAAAAGAACACTACAGGGCAAACTGATGTTTTTACAAAAGACGACTTTACATACAGAGCGATATTAACCAATGACAGCACGTCTTCCACCCAGGCGGTTATCGAATACTATAATCAAAGAGGTGCAGGTGAAAAAATATTTGATGAGATGAATAATGATTTCGGATGGAAAAATTTACCTTTTTCATTTTTGCAGGAAAACACAGTATATATGATTTTGATGGCAATGTGTAGGAATTTCTATTTGATTATATTAGAAAAATTTTCACAAAAAGTTCCCTTTGTAAAATCCTATTTCCGGCTCAAAAAATTTATTTTTCGTTTTGTCGTAGTGCCATTCAAATGGATTAATGGTGGAAGGCAAAAAACACTCAAATTATTTACAGAAAAACCCTATCACTTACTATCGAGTTAGCATCAAAAACAACAATTAAGGGAAGAAAATAAGAGAGGTATGTTCTGCTTACACTCGCAATCCCTTTAAATACGATATTTGTCAATCTGTTTAATTCGAAATGATAATCTCATTCTGACAAAACAAAAGCAAAGATATAGTCGACATAAAAAAACAAAAAATTCAATAAAATAGAGCCTGAGTTTATCTGAAAAGCCTATTTTTACCTTACAAAATAAATTTTCAAATTACAAATTCGGAACTTGCGGATTTAAGGT
>CAILTR010000094.1 GCA_903837175.1 uncultured bacterium | reverse complement strand
ATCGGCGCCAAATTGTCGCAGTCTTTCCAAGACAATATCTAAATCATCAACTCGCGCATGTTTAACTTTAATTGGACTCTTGGTCGCTACGCCCATAATTAAAAAAGTTGCAGCTTCATTAGCATCAGGAATAATCTCATGTATAGCGCCAGTAAGCTTCTCGCTACCGCTAATTTCCAAGGTATGCGTACCCAGACCTTTAATCTGGGCGCCCATCGCAATTAAAAATTTTCCTAAATCCTGCACGTGTGGCTCGCAAGCAGCTAGCTTAATAAGCGTCGTGCCAGGTAGCGAGGCGGCTAGCATCATCGCATTTTCAGTGGCAGTCACCGAAAACTCGCGTAGGACAACTTTGCCCGCTTTTTTAGCCTTAGCATCAATCAGATAACAATTTTCATCCTGAGTAATCGTTACACCCATTTTTTCCAGCGCATCAAAATGCGTACCGACCGGACGCTTACCGATCACACAACCTCCTGGATGAGCAATTTTAAAGCTTTCTGCTCTAGCGCTAAGTGGCCCTAATAATAAAATCGAGGAACGCAGTTTCTTAACGGTTTGCAAATCAATTTTACTAGCAGCTAAATTCTTCGCGCAAATTCGCACCGTGCGCTCACCCTCCCACGTAACCTTAACGTCCATACTTTCCAAAATTTCCAGCATGCGATAAACATCCTCGATCAGGGGAATATTAGAAATTACGCATTCGCCGGTCGTTAAAAGCGTCGCCGCTAAAATCGGCGTCGTAGCATTCTTACTTCCCCGCACATCAATGCTCCCCGCAAGTTTTTTTCCACCTTGAATTTCAAAATATTCCATATAGATCGAAGTGTCACTGCGAGCGCAGTTTCATCACCCTTAAAGGTAATGAAATGAAGTCAAAGAATCTGAGCCCAGATTTCTCGATTCCGCTCCGCTTCACTCGAAATGACATTTAAAAAAGCCTATTTTAGCCATTTATTGCCCAATAACCCTATAAAGGTAGTATATTTCAAAACGGGTTAAAATTCAAGCCCTTAAAATAGATTTTAGAATCTAGATTTTAGATTTCAGAATAGGTCTTTTTGTAAAATAAAAACGCGACACATCTTGACGGCCGCCAACTTCTGTCACAAAAATTTTCAAGCATAAAAATGTGTGACACATCTCTGCGATCGCAGAGATGTGTCACAGAAAAATAGGCATAGAAAAAAGCTGAGACACAAGGGTACTCAGCTTTTTCCATTTTCGTTGAAATGGGATTAGCATGGGAAAAACGTTGTTGGAGGAAAAATAGAATCAAGATATCTTTCTGCTCTCAATTTCAAAGAATCTCTTTCTGTTTTTGGTACCTCAAAATTACCACTATTCTTGCTTGACATTTTCGAATAAGCATTCCTAAGCTTTTCAAAAGTCATAAATTTTAACCATCTTTCAAAGATAGCATTTGCCTGTTCGGGTGTTAAATCTTTTTGCATGATAAAAACGGTTTTTGTTAAAGAAAGATAAGAACTTTTATATATAATAAAGCTTTTTGAAGTTTTGTCAATAGCAGGGAAGTTGCTACTATTTAAGTCCTTTTACTGCCTCCCGGAATTTCTCGCCGCGATTAAATTCATCGCTAAAAAGTCCGAAGCTAGATGCCCCAGGAGAAAGAAGGACAATGTCGCCTTTTTCGGCAGACTTGCGGGCAAGTAAAACCGCCTTTTCCATAGAATCAACAACCTCAATCGACGCAAGGAAACTTTCACCGGCGTATTTTTTGAGTTGCTCCAGCAATTTTTCCGTCGCCTTGCCCTGAAGTAAAATCACGCGTTTAGTCTTTTTTATAATTTCCTGAGCAAATTCCTCAAAAACTAAATTCTTATCCGAACCGCCAGCGATTAAGATAATTGGACTTTCAAAAGTTTGCAAAGCCAAGCAAGCTGCCTGGGGAATTGTCGCCGTTGTATCGTTATAATATTTAACGCCCAGGAGTTCGCGGACAAATTCTAAGCGGTGCAGGGGCCCTTTTAAATTCGGCAGGGCTTTTTTAATTTCAAGCGAACTTAACCCAAAGGCATAGACTGCGCCGATGGCTGCCATGACGTTTGATAAATTATGCCGACCAGCCAGGGGAACATTTTTTACCGCAACTAATTTAACAACATCAATTCCATTGTTTAAATAAATATTTTCCTCCTCAATAAAAACACTCTTGCTTCGCTTGAGCGGCTCATAAGAAAATTTAATCACTTGCGACGGCGCTTCCTTTGCAATTTCCCTTAATTTTTCATCATTTTGATTAAGAATTAAAAAATCTTTGGACCGTTGGTTGGTAAAGATATATTTTTTATCTTTTAAATATTTTTCCAGCGTACCGTAATAATTTAGGTGATCTGGCATTAAGTTTTTAAAAACTGCAATCTGGGGACTGAGCTTTGCGCGACCTAAGGCAGAAAGTCGCCAACTAGAAAGCTCGAAAACAACCACGGAATCTTTTTTTAGCAAAGCCAATTTATCTAAAACCGAAGTTTGACCAATCCCAACCTTAACAGGATTTTTTCCCGCTGATTTCAGAATTTCATAAATTAAAACAGCTGTCGTCGTCTTACCTTTCGTTCCAGTTACCCCAATAATTTTATTTTTACAAAGTTTAAAAAAAAGGCTTGAATCCATCTCGACGGGAACTTTTTTCTCCAAAGCTAGCTTAATATGTTGGTCAGTCCAAGCGATGGCTGGATTTTTAATTACCATATCCACACTCGTAAAATCCTCACTCCGATGCTGACCCAAAACATATTTAACATTTTTAAGGCCTTTTAACTTTTCTAGCGAAGTTGCTAATTTTTCGCGGCTGTTTAAGTCCGTCACAATAACCTTGGCGCCATTGGCTACCAAAAATTTAACTACCCCGACTCCGCCACCGTGCAGACCCAGGCCATAAACCGTTATTTTTTTGTCCTTAAAAAAAGAAGTATGCATATATAAAAAATTTTAAATTTTAAATTTCAAATTTTAAATAAATGTTTAAAAAAATGAAACATTAAAAATTGATTCAAAATTCAGAATTCAAAATTCGAAATTAAATCACTTATTTTTCCCCCTATTTACTAACTAAAATTCAAAAAGCGAAGATTTTCTCCTTAGGACTTGGCCAGCACGCTGGTCAGTGATAATACCATCATCTAGGGCAAACTGTCCATTAATCAGGACGTAGTCGATTCCCTGACTATAAAGGTAAGGATTTTCAACGGTAGCTAAATCTTTAATTTTTTCCGGATCAAAAACGACAATATCCGCATAATTACCGGGCGCTAAAATACCCCGATCAAGCAAGCCAAATTTTTTCGCAGGCAGGCCACTCATCTTAGCGATAGCTTCTTCCCAACCAACTACACGATAATCTCTAACATAGGTCGCCAAAACGCGAGGAAACGTTCCGAAATTTCGCGGATGAACCATCTCACCAGTTTCCTGATGCGCTAAATTATAACCTGAGCCGTTTGAAGAAATAATTGAAAAAGGATTAACCACGGCCTTATTAACATTTTTTTCACTAAGCACCTCCATCATCGTCACCACTTGACCATCACTGGCAATCAAAATATCAATAATCACATCCTCAACTGTTTTATTCTGCGCTTCAGCTAATTCGACTACACTTTTACGATTTAGGGTTTTATCTAAAGCTGAAATTGAAATTATTATCTTTGAATAATCAAAACCATTTCCCTGCATTTCCTTAATAATCCGCTTTCTAGTCTCCTGATCCTTTAAGCGCGAGAGCATCATCGTCTTACCACCTTCAGTCGCCCAGCCTGGCAAAGTAATATATAAAACACTGCCAGTCGAAGTATATGGATAAACGTCAAAATGCACCTCGATTCCACCAGTTCTCGCGGTTTCAATTAAATTTAAAGCTTCTTCCATTAATTTCCAATTATGCTTACCCATCGCCTTTAAATGAGAAATCTGCAAACGCACGCCCGTTTCACTAGCAATCCGAATCGCTTCCTCCACTGCTCCAATAAGCTCTTCGCCCTCACCTCGAATATGGGTCGTATAAACGCCATTGTATTTTTTTACAACTTCAGCCAGCTCTGCAATTTCGCGAGTCGAGGCTAGCTTAGCATGCGTATAAACCAAGCCAGTTGAAAAACCAAGGGCACCTTCTTTCATTGCTGTTGCCAACATTTTTTTCATGGTCTTCATTTCCATTGGGCTAATATCGCGCATCTGATCGCCAATTAGTCCTCGCCGAAGCGTTCCATGCCCAACCAGCGTCCCGAAATTTAAGGCTAGCCCTTTCTGCTCGACCTCTTTTAAAAACTCTTGCATACTAAGCCAATTAAAACTAATCTTTTTTACGTCGACCCATTTTTGGATGCTGCGAATAACTTCGTGATTAGCCAATGGCGCCAACGAGGAACCACAATTTCCACCGATAATCGTCGTCACGCCCTGATACAAAAGACTTTCTAAAGCTGGGTCAAGAAATATTCGCCAATAAGTATCGGAGTGATTATTGACGTCGACAAAGCCTGGGGTCACATATTTTCCAAAGGCCTCGATTTCGCGGTGAGCATGTTCATTATGTAAATCGCCCAAATAACTAATCCTGCCCTCGCTAACAGCCACGTCGCCCACAAATTTTGGATTACCGGTGCCATCAATAATAGTACCGTTTCTAATAATAAGATCGTACATAATCTTTAGTTTAAAAGTTTTATCTTATATTTAAATTATAACATTTTTTAAAAGAAGCGACAACAATAATTTGCAATTTTAAATTTTAAGTTTTAAATTTGAAATCAATTTTAAATTTATAAATTAAAAAAACTTACCACCGCGGTAAGTTAATTTGACTAAGGAATTGTCTATTTTCTATTGTATTTTATTGCATCATACATCATACATCATGCATCATGCATCATGCATCATGCATCATACATTATACATTATACATTATACATACCTAGACCCAGCCTTTCGCCTCCAAGCCGATTCTGGCGGCTTCGCGCTGAGCTTCTTGTTTGGAATTGCCTTCACCTTCGGCGATAAGTTCGCTACCTAAAAAGACGCCGACGATAAAATGCTTGTCATGATCTGGTCCCCATTCTTTCATCACGCGATAAGACGGCGTCAGCTTATTTGTTTCCTGGGCGCGTTCTTGGAAATAACTTTTTGGATCAAGATATAATTTCTTTTCTAAAATTTCTTTTAAATTTACGACGACATTTTTTAGCACGAATTCCTTAGCTACGTCATAACCCTGATCTAAAAAAATCGCCCCAATGATTGCCTCCAAGGCATTAGCCAAAAGATATTGGCGAGCGCGTCCAGCATCTTTAGCTTCGCCACGACTCATCATCAAATATTTTTCTACCCCAATTTCCTGGGCAACTTTGGCCAGCATTTCCCCATTAACTAGAGCACTGCGCCAGCTAGTAAGTTCGCCTTCTGGATTAGAAAATTTTGCGTACAAATATTCCGTCACAATTAATTCTAAAACAGCATCGCCTAAAAACTCCAACCTTTCATTATGGTTAAGTTCATAAGTGCGATTTTCATTTAGATAACTACGATGCGTGACTGCTTGTTGCAGTAAGGAAATTTCCTTAAAGGAAACCCCGATTTTCTTAGCTAAAGATTCAACCATACGCTAATTTCCAATTTCCAATTTCCAATTTCCAATGAATTTTCAATTAAAATTAATTTTGAAAATTGATCATTGGTCATTTATTGAAAATTGAAAACTGATTATTGAAAATTTAAAAGACTTAATTATTCCTCAATTTCTTTTTCGGCGACAACCTCAACCGTCTTGGTATTTTCCTTGCGCTTTTTAGTTGTATCATCTTTCATCGGCTCGCCCATCTCGCGGTAGATTGTTCCAAGGACGCCGTTAACAAAACGCGCGCTACTATCGCCACCAAAAGCTTTCGCCAGCTCAATCGCTTCGTTAATCGCCACTTTCGGTGGAACTTCTTCATATTTTCCGTACATGAGCTCAAAAATGCCCAACCTTAGAATATTGCGATCAATAATCGTGACTTGATCAAGCGGCCATTCTGGCGCACATTTCTCAATCAAGCTATCGATACTGGCACGATTTTTTAGCGCCCCAATAATTAGGCTTTTTGTAAAGTCACAGTTTTCCATCCCAGGCGCAAACTCTGCTACATTATGAGTGATAATTTCCTCAATATTTTCATCTTTGCGTCCTTGAAAATCCCATTCAAAAAGAATTTGCATTGCCACTGAGCGTTGAAGATGTCGATTTGCCATAATGATATTATTCCCTAATCAACGCGAATATTATCACTAATAATCGCGAATTTTTAATTTTTATTTTCCTTTTAAAATTCTTTTATAAACCAAACCATTTTTACTAAAACAAGCCAAAATTCCCAAATCAAGATTTTTTGCGTTTAAATATCCTAGTACTTGCTTAATATCTCGACTGTAAAATTTTGATGAATTCTTTATTTCTAAGACTATTTTATCTTCAATCAGAAAATCTACGTAATAAACTCCCAAATATTGTTCCCTAAAATACAATTTTATTGGCAACTGTTCCTTTATTTCAATTCCTCTCTTTTTAAATTCACTACTAAGTGCCTTTTGATAATATTTCTCCTGATAACCACTGCCAAGAAAATTATATACTTCAAAAAGAGCACCCACTACCTCATAATTAAGTTCTTTGTGAATTAACTCCGACATCGCTCATTAGAGATTATTCGAGAAAAATTAGTGTCGATTAGAGATTTATATCATTATTTTTTCGAAACTTTCTTAAGTGTATCAATAACCTCATTTCCTTTATAGGTTCCGCAGGTTTGGCAAACTCGATGAGCAAGCTTGGCGCCACCGCATTTTGGGCAGGTCTGAGTCTTAATTGGAGCGATTGCAAAGCGATCACGCTTGGCGTCACGGCGTTGTTTAGTGTGCCTCTGTTTTGGTACTGACATAAACTTAAATGAAAAATAAAGCGCAACCCATTGCAACTATTTCTAAGAAATATTGAAAATTTCTCTTTTAGCAAGGTTTTTAATTTCTAATTTCTAATTTCTAATTTCTAAACAATTTCCAATGTTCTAAATTCCAAATTTTTAAATTGAAAATTGAAAATTGATTGAAAATTGTGAATTGAAAATTTAAAATTTCGCCCTATCTCCAACTTCTTTAATATTAAACTTCCGTTTAACCTTATCACCTTTTTTCTATTTTGACAAGCGTCTGACTGGTTTGAAGGATTTACGGTGGATTGGGCAAGGGCCGTGCTCGGCTAGGGCCGCCATATGGACTTTGGTGCCATAGCCCATATGTTTTTCTAGGCCATACTGGGGATAAAGGAGCGCGAAATCCTTCATCATCCGATCCCTGGTTACTTTGGCCACAATTGAAGCCGCCGAAATCGATTTAACTAATTTATCGCCCCCAATCACGGCATACTGCTCCATCGAGAGATTCGGGATGATTTTATTACCATCGACTAAGATGATAAATCCTCTGTCATTCCGGACTTGATCCGGAATCTGCGCAGATCCTGAAACCTGGCTACCGGACAGGCAGGCAAGTTCAGGATGACATGAATTGGTGTTTGAATTTTGATTATTGTTATTTGTTTCTTGAAATTTATTTGGAATTTGCAATTTGTCATTTGGAATTTGACGCAGCAGCGCCTGGATTGCTTTTTTCATCGCCAAAAAACTGGCTTCCAAAATATTAATCCGGTCGATGGTTTCGTGGTCGCAAAGCCCGAGGCCGAGATAAAAATGCTCGCCAATAAAGTCAAAGATTTCTTCGCGTTGTTTTTCGGAAAGCTTTTTCGAATCACGAATCAAATCCCATTTTTTGTGCTCCTCGGAGCTCAGCTCCGGAAATTCACTGCCTCGATACATCGCCGCACACGCCACCACCGGTCCACAAAGTGGCCCGCGACCGACTTCGTCCGTCCCGATAATATGCGTAAAGCCCTGCGAGGCAAAATCTTTTTCCAAAATAAAGGTTGAAGTTTCCATATGAAATCAGTATACTGTATTTTGTAGAATGTATAAAGTATGGATGAGGAAATATCTCTCAAAAAATATTTAACTGCAAATTTCAAAAATAACTTTGGCTTATTTTAGGCATTTTTTGGCATTTTTGGGCGTGAAATTCCCTCTTTTCAAAAAATATGCTACAATCAAGTTACTAAAATATCTTGCAAAACCCAATGGCTGAGTCCCTGGGGGATGGAGATACTGAAACTATGAAAACGATTGATTCTACAATTATTACTGTGCGTATTTTATAGCCCGCTATTTATAGTGTGGTTTTTTAATTTTCAATTTTAAATTTAAAATTTTTAAACAATTCTCAAATATCAAATTTTAAAATTTTTAATTTCAGCCAAGGGCTGATCCGCCTAGGGCGGACATTTCAAATTTCAAATTAAAAATTTCAAATTATCCCTATGCAATATACTCATCTCCATGTTCACTCCCACTATTCCCTGCTTGATGGCTTGGGGAAGATTGATGATTTAATGGATCGAGCCAAAGAGCTGGGAATGGATTCGATTGCGCTGACTGATCACGGGGTGATGTATGGGGCGGTGGAACTTTTTATTAAAGCGAAGGAAAAAGGGATTAAGCCAATTATTGGCTGTGAGATGTATATCACGCCGAACGATTTGCATAGTAAAAATCCGATTGCCGAAGACCGCAAACGTCATCATTTAATTTTACTGGTTAAAAACGAGGAAGGTTATCATAATTTAATGAAACTCGTTTCTATCGCGCATTTAGAAGGCTTTTACTATAAACCCCGTATCGACCGCAAAGTACTGCGTCAATATGCCAAAGGCCTCATCGGTCTTTCGGCTTGCGCGGAAGGCGAAATTCCAGCCAATATCATCATGGGCAAATATGATAAAGCTCGCGAGCTGGCTTTAGAATACCAAGCTATTTTCGATAAAGATGGTTTTTTTCTGGAGGTTCAAAGCCACACCAAATTTGCTAATCAAGCTATTGCTAACGAAGGAATTTTTAAACTGGGAAAAGAGCTGAACATTCCCGTGGTGGCAACTTGCGACGTCCATTACGTTAACAAAGAAGACGCCAGCGCCCAAGATATTTTACTGTGCGTCCAGACTAATCGCAAAGTCGATGAAGTTGATCGCATGAATTTAATGGACTTTGATTTATCCTTGCGCAGCCCCGAGGAAGTGCTGGCAGGTTTCCCGGACAATCCCGAGGTGCTTTCCAACACTCAGCTCGTAGTGGAGCAATGCGACTTTAAATTAAAAATGGGCGAAACTCAATTACCACATTTCGACGTACCAGCCGGTCACACTGCGACAACTTATTTGGTTGAACTTTGCGAAAAAGGTTTGCATAAAAAATATAAAGCCGAGGAAATTACCCAGGTTCACCGCGACCGCATGGCCTACGAACTTTCGGTCATTGAAAAATGCGGTTACGCGTCTTACTTTTTAATTGTGCAGGATTTCGTTAATTGGGCTAAGGACAACGGCATCATTGTTGGCCCTGGACGCGGCAGCGCGGCTGGCAGTTTCATTTCTTATCTAACCGGGATTACCAACGTTGATCCAATTGAATATAATTTACTGTTCGAAAGATTTTTAAATCCCGAACGAGTCTCTATGCCCGACGTCGATATGGACTTTGCGGATAATCGTCGCGATGACGTCCTTAATTACGTGCGCCAAAAATATGGTAACGATCACGTTTCCCAAATTATTACCTTTGGAACCATGGCCGCCCGCGCCGCGATTCGTGACACTGGTCGCGCTTTAGGCTTTCCTTACGATTTTTGTAATAAAACCTCGCAGATGATTCCGATGTTTACTTCGATTAAAAAAGCAATCGAGGAAGTCCCCGAATTTAAAGAGCTTTATCACAATAATAAAGATGGGAAAAAATTAATTGACAGCGCTATGCGTTTAGAGGGCGTTATTCGTCACGCTGGGATGCATGCTTGCGGAGTTGTGATTACGAAAGAACCTGTGACTTATTATTCCCCGATTCAAAATATCACCGGTTCGCGCGAAGGCACGGTAACGCAATATTCTTCTTCAACTAAATCTTCTTACGTGGAAAAAATTGGCCTGCTTAAGATGGACTTTTTAGGTCTGAAAAATCTCACCATTATTCAAGACACCCTGCGGATTGCTAAAAAAATTCATGGCGTTGACATTGATATTGATACCATTCCTATTGATGATCCGGAGGCTTTTAAGCTCCTCCAAGAAGCCCGCACGACCGGCGTTTTTCAATTAGAAAGTTCCGGGATGAAGCGTTATTTAAAATTATTGAAGCCAACCGTAATTGAAGATATTATCGCGATGGTAGCGCTTTATCGCCCAGGGCCAATGGATTGGATTCCGGATTTTATTTCTGGCAAACACGGACGCAAAATTAGATACGTCCATCCGAAACTAGAACCGATTTTAGCCAATACTTACGGCGTCGCCGTTTACCAAGAACAAGTTATGCAAATTGCGCGCGACCTAGCTGGCTTTACGATGGGCGAAGCTGACGTCTTGCGTAAAGCAATGGGTAAGAAAATTTTTGAACTGATTAAAGAACAAAAAATTAAATTCGTCGAAGGTTGCATTACTAACGGAAGCACTAAAGAAATTGCCGAAAAAGTTTTTTCTTTTATCGAACCTTTTGCTGGCTACGGTTTTAATCGCAGCCACGCCGCTTGTTACGCGATCATTGGTTATCAAACCGCTTATTTAAAAGCGCATTACCCTGCTGCTTTTATGGCTGCCCTGCTCACTTCCGACCAAGATAATATCGACCGCATCGCCATTGAAGCGAGCGAATGTCGCGAGATGGGCATCGAAGTTCTGGCGCCAAATGTTAACGAAAGTTTTGAGGATTTCGCCGTGATTACTGAGGAAGATGGCAGCCAGCGAATTCGCTTTGGATTTAATGCGATTAAAAATGTTGGTCACGTTATCGCTCATGAAATCGTAGCGGAAAGAAAACGGGGCGGAAAATTTAAATCCCTGGCTGATTTTCTCCAGCGCGTAGAAACCAAAGATCTTAATAAAAAATCGATTGACGCCCTCGCTAAAGTTGGCGCGCTCGACGAGCTAGGCGAGCGCAACCAAATCGTCGAAAGTATGGAGCAAGTCCTGCTGTTTACGAAAAGCATTCAAAAACAAAAAAACTCTAACCAAGTTAGTCTTTTTGGTGAGGCCATTTTAGAAACGCCAATAGTTCCCCTACTTGAAACGCAACCAGCTAGCAAAAGACAACAACTAAAATGGGAAAAGGAATTGCTTGGGCTTTACGTTAGCGGTCATCCAGCCAGTGGGTATCAAAGCTACCTTGAAAAAGTCGCTGTACCACTAGATAAACTTTCGAAAGAAATGGTAGGTCAAAAAATTGCGGTCGGTGGCGTTATCCAAAAAATTCAAAAGATTTTAACTAAGCGTCAAGAAAATATGCTTTTTGTAACGCTTGAAGATATGAAGGGTAAAATTGAAATTTTAGTTTTTCCAAAAGTGCTCGAAAAAATGGGCAGTGCCTGGGAAGAAGAAAAAATGATTATCGCCGAAGGCAAACTTTCCGATAAAGACGGCGCCTTCAAATTAATTTGCGACGAAGTTCGCAATCTCGACCAAAGCGAAATCGAAAATTACCTGCGCGTCGAAGCGACGAAAAAAACTTACGCTAGCCAAGACGACGAAAATCCCCGCGGCGGAGCAGGGACGGTCAATGACCAGAATAGCTCAGGGACTGGTTATCAGCCTGCCTCGTCGGCAGACGGGTCATCAGTCATCAGTCATCAAGCATCAGCAACTGGTCATCAGTCATCAGCAATCAGTAATCGAGATTCGGCAATTAGTAATCAAGATTTGATAAGCAACAAACAATCAACCGCTAGCACCCTAAAAGCTAACGAAGCTAAAAGCTATAAGCTAATTGTGACTTTGCCGGTGGATGCAAATTCTGAAATGATTAGCAAGCTTTCGAAAACTTTTAACGCTTGTACGGCTGGCCCTTGTAAAGTCTTTCTCCACCACCAAGCCAACAAATTAGAAACGCCTTTTTCCATTGAAAGTCACCAAGAAGCCCTTGAAGAAATTAGAAAAATTATTGCCGGCGGAACGGTGGAGTTGGCGTAAAAAAAATCACCCCGTAACGTTAACGGGGTGATACATAAAAAACAGACTCAACGGAAAGCCTCACGGAAATAGAAATTGATTGACAGGGTATGCAACATCCACCATGAAGGACGGCTACAGAAATAGAGGGTATCATACTCTTCCCCAGTCTCATTAAAAAGAACCAGCAAATCACCTTTACCATTTCCATTTAATACTGTTGACTTCATAACCACCGTTTCAATATCACGATCCAAGTGCAATCCCGTGAGCCAAAAAATAAAACATCGTAGGAATGTGTATTCCCAGGATTCCAAAGAAGAGCAATCATTTTGAATTTTTTTAACAGCATTAAAAATTGCAGGGGTTTGGATAATATAGCTATCCATTATCCAGTCTACATCCTCACTTTCTCGAAGCCCAAGAGAATCGCGAAGCAAACAAACTAGAGATTTAAGTTCACTTTCATCTTTTTCATGCTTTTTCAAAAAAAACTTCAGCATATTTAGGATGAAACGACTCGGTGGAATGCAAATTACCCAATTTCCTTCACTTTTAGCATTTGGCCTTGTTGCCTTACAAAAAGAAAATGTGCCATTAAAAACTTCAAGATAAAAAATTTCATACAATTTAATCAACTCCCACATTGAAAGCTTAGAAAGTTGTTGCATGGAAACGCTACCAATCTTTAAGCTGGTAAGTAGTTTTTTCTTATTCACTTTCACCGGGTACACTACTGATTGAGTCATGATCAGTTTTCCTTGTTGTTTGTTTTTTTAAAAAACTATTTCTTTTTTAATACTCCGCTTTGGCGTAATTATTAGCCAAAATTTTAAAATTGTCAATTTTCCAAGGCTCTATACTAAACAGTGTGGTGGATAAATTTAATTTTTATTTCAATAAAGCGGTATTTAGGTATTTCACACTATGACTAATGTTATTGTCATCCTGAGCGAAGCAGAATTGCGATAGCAATTCTGCGCAGTCGAAGGATCTGAGCCCGTATTTACTATCTTTAGCGCTAAACTCAGATTCTTCGACTTCGCTACGCTACGCTCAGAATGACAAAAACCACCACACGAAATAACAAAGAGCCTTTTCCAATCAGCCAAAGCTTTACGAGTAAACTATCGGCGCTTGCTTTATCTGCAATCTTTTGTATACTTAAAATACAATTAAATGAAGCGCCAAAGTGGCTTACCAACCCACTAGCTTCCGCTTAAGCAGCTTGCGAACAAGCGCACAAAGTGCCCAAATAATCCGGGAAATCGAGTGGAACCTCCTTAGCTAAAACTATGGACTCGATGCAGGAAAGCTAATTTCCTATCCTATTTTGTTTGAGGCTTTTATTTTATAAAAACTTATTATTATACAATTAACGAATTGCGAATTAACGAATTAGGATTTCAAATCCGTTAATGCGTTAATCCGTTAATAAAAAAATATGGAATCAAAAATTAATTCAGAGCTATTAAAACACTCTACTGCGCACGTTCTGGCGGGGGCTGTTTTAGAAATGTTTCCAGAGGCAAAGTTGGGCATTGGGCCGGCGATTGAAAATGGTTTTTATTATGACTTTGAACTTCCGCGGACTTTAATTCCGGAAGATCTTCCTTTGCTCGAAGAAAAAATGCGCGAAATTATCAAAGCTAAACATCCCTTTGAAAAAGCAGAAATCTCGATCGAGGAAGCGCTAGCGCATTTTGAGCGGGCCAATCAGCCACTAAAACTAGCATTAATTAAAGATTTACAAAAAGCTGGTAACGAAACGGTTACGCTTTATAAATCCGGCAACCTAGTTGACCTGTGCGTTGGACCGCACCTTAAGTCAACTGGCGAAATAAATTTCAAAGCTTTTGCGCTAACGAAAATCTCTGGGGCGTATTGGAAGGGCGATGAAAAAAATCAACAACTGCAAAGAATTTACGGCGTCGTTTTTCAAGATAAAGAAGGCCTCAAAAATTATTTTCATTTAATTGAAGAAGCTGCCAAAAGAGATCACCGCAAACTTGGGAAAGAATTAGACTTATTTTGTTTTTCCGATTTAGTGGGTCCTGGGCTACCACTTTTTACCCCGAATGGTACGATCATTAAAGATGAGCTTCAAAAGCACATTGAAAAAGTTTGTCGCAGTTATGGCTTTCAAAAAGTTTCCACTCCCCACCTAGCCAAAATAGAGCTTTACGAAAAATCGGGTCACGCTCAAAAATTCGGTGAAGAACTTTTTCAAGTAACTTCTCATTACAAGCAAAATTACGTAATGAAGCCCGTGCAATGCCCGCATCAAACTCAAATTTTTGCTTCCAGGGCGCGCTCTTACCGAGACCTGCCGATTCGTTATATGGAAAGCGAAAAACAATATCGCGATGAAAAACCTGGTGAAATTGGGGGTTTGCAACGGGTAATTGCCATCACGGTTGAAGACGGTCATTCATTTTGCACAGTTGACCAAGTCAAACAAGAAGTAAAAAACATGGTCGAAATTATTCAAAATTTCTACACTTCCCTGGGCATGTGGGATAATCACAGCGTTTCGCTTTCAGTTAGAGATTACACTCACCCAGAAAAATACATCGGCGAAAGTTCTGACTGGGATCTTTGTGAAAAAATGCTCCAAGATATTTCCGATGAAATGGGTTTAAAAGCAATCAAGCACGAGGGTGAAGCTGCGCTGTATGGACCGAAATTAGATTTTATGTTTCGCGACGCCCTTGGCAAAGAAATTCAAATCCCAACTGTTCAATTAGATTTTGCTACCCCAAAAAGATTTGAATTAGAATACACTACTAACGAAGGCGGGAAAGCACATCCTGTGATGGTGCATCGCGCTATCCTTGGTTCTTATGAGAGATTTATCGCGCTTTTGATTGAACATTTCGCTGGCGCCTTTCCGCTCTGGCTCTCCCCTGTTCAAGTTACGATCCTGCCAATCTCAGAAAAATTTAGCGAATATGCCGAAGAAGTTAAAACTAAACTTTTGGAAAATGACATTCGCGCCCAGCTCAATGACAAAGCTGAATCGCTTGGCAAGCGAATTTCCGAAACTGAAAAACAAAAGACGCCTTATATTCTCGTCGTCGGCGAAAAAGAAGTTGCCGATAAGACCGTCGCTATTAGGACGCGTGGGGTTAAGGAGCAGGAGACGCTTGGGTTGGATGAATTTGTGGAAAAGGTCGTGAGGGAGATTGCTAATAAGAAGTAAGGAACGCTCAAGTTATAAAGTTCATAATGTTCATAACGTTGTAAAGTAGAAAATTCAGTTTTTGATATGTCTTTGCGCGGATGTAATCAGACAGGCAACTCTAAGACGATGCTCATCCCTAAATCATTCACTCCGCCCTGGGCGGATCGCAATGACAAAGTTTTTTCTAATTTCCGATCTTATTTCCAAAGCCTTATGTTCCCTATTTCCAAAACCTACCATATCAAAACCTTTGGTTGCCACCCCAGCACCAGAGCAAAGCTCGGTGCGGGGTAAAGATGAACACTCTATATGAAAAAAAATTATCACATCAAAACCTTTGGTTGCCAAATGAACACTTCGGATAGCGAGCGAATTGCGACTTTTTTGGAGGCGCAAGGTTTTTTAGCGTGCGATGAAATTGAAACTGCCAACTTGGTAATTTTTAATACTTGTGGAGTCAAGCAAACCGCCGAGAATCGAGCGTATAGTTTGATTAATAATTTGCGAAAAGCTGAAAAAGCATCCCGCCAAAAAACTAAGGACTACCTGCCTACCGGGCAGGCAGGTAAACCAAAAGCTATCGTCATGACGGGCTGCTTGGCGAATCGCGCCGATGTCCAAAAGAGAATGAAGAGCAAAGTTGATTTGTTTTGCGAAATAAAAAACTTCCCCGAAGCTTTTGGGAAACTAAATTTATGTCATCCTGAGCGAAATTTTTCTGATCAAAATCAGAAAAATGAAGTTGAAGGATCTGAGTTGGCTAGCGGCTGCAACGGCACAAGATTTCTCGACTTCGCTCGAAATGACAATAGTCATGATTATCTTAGCATTATTCCAAAACATCAAAATAACTTTCAGGCTTTTGTGCCGATAATGACTGGTTGCAACAACTTTTGCGCCTATTGCGTCGTGCCCAATGCCCGCGGGCGCGAAGTTTCCCGACCAGCTGAAGAAATCCTTAGCGAGGTCAAAGACCTCGTCGCCAGGGGTTATAAAAATATTATTTTATTGGGGCAGAATGTAAATTCCTATCATGGAGCGTGGAGCAAGGAACAAGAAACAAGAAACAATAACCCTGCCTACCGGCAGGCAGGCAAACAAATTTCAATTTCAAATATTCAAAAAAATGCCGAGTATGAAAAACTGTCTTTGCGAGAGTGTAATCAGCCAGGCAACTCCAGGGCGCTGCTCAGTCAGTCATTTTTCACTCCGCCCGGGGCGGATCGCGATGACGGAAAAATTCAGCCAACGATAGAAGAAAAAATTGTGACCTTTCCAACCCTGCTAAAAAAAATAAATTCGATTCCAGGCAAATTTTGGATTCAATTTGTTTCCTCGCATCCGAAGGATATGAGCGATGAGTTAATCGAAGTAATTGCCAAGTCCGAAAAAGTTTGCGAGAATGTCCATCTGCCCTTGCAAGCTGGCGACGACGAAGTTTTGCGACGTATGAATCGTAAATATGACCAAAAGCATTATCTTGACCTCCTTAAAAAAATCAAGTTTGCTTTCAAGAAAAATAAACCGGGAAAATTATTTTCAATTTCCTCCGATATTATCGTCGGTTTTCCGGGCGAAACTCGCAGGCAATTTTTGCAGTCAGCCGAGGTAATGGAAAAAGCTAAATTTGATATGGTTTTTTTTGGACAATTCTCTCCCCGCCCAGAAACTACGGCTTGGAAAATGAAAGACAATGTTTCCCAAACCGAAAAAGCCCGCCGCGAAAAATATCTCAATGAAATTTTAAAGAAAACTGCGTTTGAAAATAATTTAAAATACGTTGGCAAAGTTGTTGAAGTCTTAATCGAAAAAAAGGGCGTCAGCCTAGGGACTAAGTCCCCAGCTGGGGACTTAGTCCCTAGGTTACCGAAGCTGACTTATTTCGGTAAAACCAGGACATTGAAAAATGTAAAGATTATAACAAGCCGAAAAGATTTGGTTGGAAAAATTGTGAAAGTTAAAATAGTTAAGGCCAATGTTTGGAATCTGGAGGGAGAAATTCAAGGAACAAAGGGTATTAGAAGTAAGAAAAAGAAATAGGAAATATGAAATAGGAAATCATCCTTTTTCTAATATCTTTCTTCTTGGCCCTATTTCTTATGACTTATGTTCCTATTTTCCAACCATGCAGAGCATGAAAGTTAAATTTTCGTTTATAATAATATGAGTTTAGTAAAACCAAAAATAATAGTAGTGATGGGTCCCACCGCCTCCGGCAAATCCGGGGTGGCAATTGAGCTTGCCAAAAAATTTGGCGGGGAAATTATTTCCGCGGACAGCAGGCAGATTTATAGAGGGCTAGATATCGGGAGCGGAAAAGTGAAAAGAGATGAACTTGAAGATAAGATACGAGATACAAGATACAATAACCAAACAAATTTCAAAATACAAAATACAAAAAAGACAAAAGCTTTTTACTCCGAAGGTATTGGGCATCATTTAATTGACGTGGCAAAGCCGGGGGAGGATTTTAACGTTTCCCATTTTAAGAAATTGGCGGAGGAAAAAATTCAGGAAATTCTCAGTCGGAAAAAAGTTCCGATTATTTGCGGAGGCACGGCTTTTTGGATTGATACCCTAACTAAGAATTCTAATATTCCCGAAGTTGCCCCAAACGAAAAACTGCGCGCCAAGCTTGCGCTGAAAAGCGTTGAGCAACTTTTTACCCAGCTTAAGAAACTCGATCCAGCCAGAGCAAGCAACATTGATAGTCAAAATAAAGTACGCCTCATTCGCGCCATTGAAATTTGCAAAGTGTTAGGGAAAGTTCCGCAACAGTCATCAGTCACTGGTCATCAGCCATCAGAAAAATATCAACTATTACAAATCGGGATTGAGGTTCCAAGAGAAATTTTAAATGCTAAAATAAAAAAACGTCTTGAGGAGCGTTTCAGCGAAGGCATGCTTGCAGAAGTTGCAAACCTTCATAAAAAGGGAGTTTCTTGGAAATGGCTAGAAATAATTGGGCTCGAATATCGTTGGATTTCACTTTTTTTGCGTCAGAAAGTTTCCGAAAACGAAATGCGCGAAAAACTCTATTTTGCCATTATTCACTACGCCAAACGCCAAATGACTTGGCTTAAACGTAACCCGCAAGTAAAATGGCATCGCGATTATAAAAAAATTGAAAAGGAAGTACGAGAATTTTTAAAGTAAGACCGAGGGAGGTTACTAATTGGGGTTCAGTGCGTCTTTAAAGGAGCTTAGCGCCTGTACTCAGGAGCTAAGCTCCTTTAAAAATTTTCACCCAGAGGGTGATCAGCCTATGGGTGACAATTTCCATTTAATTTACAATAACTCAATTTTCATTAGAAATTATCTAATTGGAATTTTTTCCGCGCTGGGAATTTTAATCCGAGGACGGTACTTGGTAGAGTTTCATCTTGTTTGATTTTTGTATCTTGTATCTTGTTTCTTGTTCATTTGGATTTGTTTAGGATTTAGACATTAGTATTTGGGATTTAAACCCAGGGAGGGTGTTCTTGCCCCTTAAAGGGCAAGAACCAATAGTTGAATTGAAAAATAGCTAATTCTTGAGGCAGCGGACCGAAAAACCGT